>NZ_JBHYKG010000005.1:0-74338 GCF_042741245.1 Kitasatospora sp. NPDC058965 | reverse complement strand
CGACGCCGCCCGCCTCCCCCGGCGCGGCCGCCCCCCGCGCGCCCGCGAACTGTCAGCGGCCCCCCCGCAACTCGACTGCCCCCGCCCGGTCGGCCCGCCCGCAGCCCCCGGTGAACCAGCCGCCGGGCCACCAGCAGCAGCCGCACCAGGCGCCGGTGAACCAGGCGCCGGGCAACCCGGCCGCCCCGTTCCCGCCCGGCCCCGCGCACGGCCTGCCGCACCCGGAGGAGGGCGAGGACACCCAGATCGGCGGCTTCGACCCGATCACCGACGACTTCGACCGGGGCCAGGCCATACCGGGCCTGCCGGTGGCCGGCGGCTTCGGCGCCGGGCCCGCCGAACCGGTGGCCCCGACTCCGGCCCCGGCACCCGCCCCGGCACCCGCGCCCAAGCCCGCCGCCGCCGCACCCAAGAAGCGCTCCAAGGCGAAGAAGCTGCTCGTCACCGGCACCGGCGGGGTGCTCTTCCTGGGCGCCGCGGTCTACGGCACCGGTCTGATGCTCAATCAGTCGGACGTGCCCCGCGGCACCACCGTGCTGGGCACCGACATCGGCGGCGACAGCCGCGACCAGGCGGTGCACCAGCTCGACGGGACGGTCGGCAAGATCGGCCAGCGCCCGATCCAGTTGAAGCTGGGCGACCAGACCGTCCCGCTGGACCCGACCACCGCCGGGCTCGGCTTCGACACCACCGCCACCGTCGACGGGCTGACCAAGCACAGCTACGCCCCGGCCGACGTGCTCTCCTCCCTCACCGGCGGCACCAAGGCGGTCCCGCCGGTGGTGCACATCGACCGGGCCAAGCTCAAGGCGGCGCTGGACTCGCTGGCGGCCAACTCGGCGCACGGGCTGAAGGAGGGCTACGTCCAGTTCGACGAGGGCGGCAACGCCACCGTGGTGCCCGGCCAGGGCGGCCAGACCCTGGACAGCGCGAGCGCGGCGGACCAGGTGGCCCAGGCCTACCAGGACCGGGCGGCCGGCAAGCCGGACCAGCCGGTGACGCTGGCGACCACCAACGCCGCGCCCAAGGTCTCCACCCAGGCGCTGCAGCAGGCGGCCGACTCGCTCGGCAAGCAGATCACCAGTGCCCCGGTCACGGTCTGGGCCGGCACCCGGAAGTTCGTCTTCGGCCGGGCGACCGCCGCCAAGGCGCTCACCCTGGCCCCGGACGCCTCCGGCACCATCGGGCCGAAGTGGGACCTGGACCAACTGGGCAACCAGATTGGAACGACCTTCGACAAGCTGAAGTTCCGCAAGTCCGACGGAACTTTGGCGCCGATCACGCCGCAGGACGTGGCGGACGGTATCGCCTCGGTCTACGACAAGAACACCGTGGCGGAGCGCACGTTCAAATTCCGCATGTGAGCATGTCAATTCACCGCCGCTGGAGCCCCGGAACGCTTGAGTTCCGGGGCTCCCGGCTTTTCCCGGCGACATCCCGCCAGTGGCGTGTAACTGTCACCGAGCGTGGGCAGCAAGTCTCCCGACGGTTTTGCGGAGCGGCGGTTAATGGCTGACGAAAAGTCGCCGGCGGCGGCATCCCGCCAAATCCGTCCGGTATCCGGACGCAAAAAACCGAGAGGTAACCCGGACGGAACGGGTCAAAACGGACAGGGGTATCTACGCGTGTTGATAACGATGCCACCGAGACCCCGCGTTCAGATACCGGTGTTGCTAAGCGCTCGTTACGAACTTATGAACGAGGTTCGTCCCATTATGTCCGTTTTATCCAGTCTCGGCATGAGGCTGTCAAGTAGCTGAAAGCTACAACCTGATGGACATTCCAGAACGATGCCAAAACCCACTGTCCAGCGACAGAGAAACTCTTGACGTTCGATAAACGAGTTGCGAGAGTCCGTTCGACCAACTTCTTCCACGTTGCTGCTGCACAGACCACCGGCGGGAGCTTTCGCACCATGACGACGCCAACTGAGGACTCGACCAAGACCGAACCGGTCCTGGTCGCGTCCGCGACAGGAGACGGGGCCGACAAGCCCGCCGCTCTCCTCGGGCGCACCCCGGGCCAGATCGCCTGGAGCCGCTTCAAGCGCAACCGCGTCGGCGTGTTCTGCGCGGGCATCGTGCTCCTCTACATCCTGGTCGCGGTCCTCGCGCCGGTGATCACGGGTCTGTACGGCCAGTCGCCCTACATCCCCTACGGCACCCGCGACCTCAGCCTGCTGGACGACAGCGGACTGCCGATCGGCCCCAACGGCGGCATGAACGCCGCCCACTGGCTGGGCCTCACCCCGTCCAACGGGTTCGACGTCCTCGCCCAGCTGATCTACGGCATCCGCACCTCGCTCGGCATCGGCCTGCTGATCACGATCTTCTCCAGCATCATCGGCATCGTGATCGGCGTCGCCCAGGGTTACCTCGGCGGCCGCTTCGACTACCTGGTGGGTCGCTTCACCGACCTGCTGCTCGGTCTGCCGACCCAGCTCTTCTTCATCGCGTTCACCCCGATCGTGCTGATCTGGTTCGTCCCGATCGACCGCGAGACCCCGGTCTACATGCGGGTCATCGCCATCGTGCTGGTGCAGACCTTCCTCGGCTGGATGGGCACCGCCCGCCTGCTGCGCGGCCTGTCGCTCAGCCTGCGCGAGCGCGAGTACATCGAGGCCGCCAAGATCTCGGGTGCCTCCTCCTGGCGCATCATCTTCAAGGAGCTGATGCCCAACCTCGCGACCACGATCCTGGTCCAGGTCACCCTGACGCTGCCGGCCATGGTCACCGCGGAGGCGGGCCTGTCCTTCCTCGGCGTCGGCATGGTCGCGCCCACGCCGGACTGGGGCCTGATGTTCCTGGACGCGTCCAACTACTACCGGGACGACCTGACCTACCTGATGGTCCCCGGTCTCTCGCTGATGATCTTCGCTATCGCGTTCAACCTGTTCGGCGACGCGGTGCGTGACGCACTCGACCCGAAGACCATCCGCTAGTCGCTCCACCCCGCTCCACCGCAGTACCCCCGCTCCCCCCAGCACCGGCCCACCCCGGGGCAATGCCGCCCCGCCGGTCCGCGCTGGCCAGACAGAACATGACCAGTGACAGGTAGGAACCAATGAGACTTCGCAAGGCAGCACTCATGCCGGCGCTCGTGGCGGTCAGTGCCCTCACGCTGACCGCGTGCGGTGGGGGCGGCAAGGCTTCGTCCTCGGGCGACGCCAACAAGGGCGCCTCCTCGACGGTGGCGAACTTCGGCGTCGGCACCAAGGCCGACTCGACCGGTCCGGCCAAGGACGTCCCGGGTGCCAAGTCGGGCGGTGTCGCCCACGACATCGAGGCCAGCGGCTTCGACTACCTGGACCCGAGCCAGCAGTACGTCAACCAGTACCAGGCCGTCGGCATGCTCTACAGCCGCCAGCTGACGAACTACAAGACCGACCCGACCACCGGCAAGACCATCCTGGTCGGTGACCTGGCGACCGACACCGGTACCACCAGCGACGGCGGCAAGACCTGGACCTGGACCCTCAAGGACGGCCTGAAGTTCGAGGACGGCACGCCGATCACCTCGAAGGACGTCAAGTACGCGGTCGAGCGCCTGTACGCCGACTACCAGACCCAGGGTGCGACCTACTTCCCGATCTGGCTGTCCGGCGACGACTACCGCAAGGCCTACAAGGGCCCGGACAGCGGTGACCTCGGTGACGACGTCATCAGCACCCCGGACGACAAGACCATCACCTTCCACTTCAAGGACGTCCACACGGACGCCAACTACGCGGCGGCGATGCCCGACATCACCGCCATCGAGAAGTCGAAGGACGACAAGGACAAGTACAACAACCACCCGGTCTCGATCGGCCCCTACAAGATCAAGTCGTACGAGCCGGACAAGTCCCTCGTCCTCGTCAAGAACGAGAACTGGGACCCGAAGAGCGACCCGATCCGCCACCAGTACGTGGACGAGTGGGACTTCGAGCTGGGTGTGCAGAACCCGCAGCTGACCCAGCGCCTGATCGGTGGCGCCGGCGACGACAAGAACGCGATGACCCTGGTCACCAACGCGGACTCGTCCCTGATCAAGACGATCCAGGACGACCCGTCGATGGCTTCCCGCACGGTCAGCCAGTTCCAGCCGTACGTCGACACCTTCGACATCAACAACACCCGCGTGACGGACCTCAACGTCCGCAAGGCGCTGGCCAAGGCCTTCCCGGCCGCCGCCGTGCAGAAGCAGCTGGGTGGCTCCACCACCGGCGACATCGCGGGCAACCTGGTCAGCCCGACCGTCTCCGGCTGGCAGGCCACCGACCCGCTGGGCATCAAGGCCAACCCGAACGGCGACCCGGCCGCCGCCAAGGCGATGCTGCAGGCCGCGAACAAGCTGAACTACCCGATCGTCCTGGCCTACGCCAACACCCCGAAGTGGCAGAAGATCTCCGCCACCGTGGTGGACGCGCTGAACCAGGCCGGCTTCCAGGCCAGCCGCAAGGAGATCGACCCGACCTCCTACTACACCCAGATCGGCAAGGTCGACAACGGCTTCGACCTGTACCGCTCCGGCTGGGGTGCTGACTGGCCGAACGGCAACTCGGTGATCCCGCCGACCCTGGGCTCCAACCAGGTCGTCGACGGCGGCACCAACTACTCGCACTACAAGAACCCGGCCATGGACGCCGAGATGGACCGGATCGCCAAGATCCAGGACCCGAACCAGGCCGCGGCCGAGTGGATGAAGCTCGCCGACAAGATCCTCGCGACCGACGTCCCGAAGATCCCGGCCGCGTACGACAAGTTCTTCCAGGTCTACGGCGCCGGCCTCGGCGGTGTGGCCTACAACCAGGTGCTCGGCTGCTTCGACGTGTCGAGCGTCTACATCAAGTAAGCACCGGAACCGGAGCCGGCCTCCGGCCGACTCCCCCGGGCGGGGCCACCCAGCGCAAGCCGGGTGGCCCTGCCCGGGCCACGTGCCGACTCCCTTGCAATCCAAGGAGTCGCACTCTCCACGAACGTGGCCGCCGTAGGCGCCCTCACTCGGAAGAGCCCATCCCATGCTCCGATTTCTCATCCGCCGGGCGCTCGGCGCGATCGTCATCATCTTTCTGCTGGTCACCCTGACCTTCTTCGCGTTCCACAGCAGCAGCATCGACCCGGCGCGAATGAACTGCCCGAAGGGCTGCACCCCGCAGCTGCTGGAGCAGATCAAAATCAACATGGGGCTGAACCACTCCCTGGCCGAGCAGTTCTGGAACTACCTCACCGGTCTGTTCGTCGGCCAGGACATGGGCACCGTCGGCCACTGCGCCGCCCCGTGCCTGGGCTACTCCTACGCCGGCCAGGCGTTCGTCTGGGACCGGATCGTCCAGAACTACCCCGCGACCTTCGTGCTGGCCATCGGCGGTGCCGTCTGCTTCCTGAGCATCGGCGTCGGCCTGGGCATGGTCTCCGCGTGGAAGCAGGGCTCGCTGATCGACAAGGTCGCCAGCTCGATCTCGCTGGTCGGCCAGTCCACCCAGATCTTCTTCATCGGCCCGCTGGCCATGGCGCTCTTCGTCTACAACCTCAAGTGGCTGGACCGCCCGGAGTACATCCCCTTCACCCAGGACCCCTGGGGCTGCTTCATGGGCATGATCCTCCCGTGGCTGGTCATGTCGGTCATCTTCTGGTCCAACTACACCCGCCAGGTCCGCTCGCTGATGCTGGAGCAGCTCTCCGAGGACCACATCCGGGCCGCCCGGGCCAAGGGCCTCTCCAGCCGCTACGTCTGGTGGCGCTACGCGCTGCGCGGCGCGATGGCGCCGATCATCACGATCTTCGGCATCGACCTCGGCGCCGTCTTCTCCGGCGCGATCATCACCGAGTACACCTTCTCGATCCACGGCCTCGGCTTCCTGGCCGTCAAGTCGGTCAGCCAGGCCGACCTGTACCTGGAGCTCGGCGTGCTGCTCTTCAGCTCCGCCGCGATCCTCATCTTCAACATCGTCGTCGACGCCGCCTACGCTCTCCTCGACCCCCGGGTCCGGCTGGGATGAGCCACCTCGCATCCATGACCGTCCCGCACCGCTCCGCCCCCGAGGAGATCCGACCGTGAGCACCCTCACCAAGTCCGCGTCCGGCACCGCACCCACGGCCGGCTCCGCCTTCCTCTCGGTCCGCGACCTGCAGGTCCGCTTCCGCACCGAGGACGGCATCGTCAAGGCCGTCAACAACCTGACCTTCGACCTCGAGAAGGGCAAGACCCTCGGGATCGTCGGTGAGTCGGGCTCCGGCAAGTCCGTCTCGAACCTGGCCGTGATGGGTCTGCACAACCCGCGCAACACCACCATCGAGGGCTCCGTCACCCTCGACGGCCAGGACCTGCTCAAGGCTTCCCAGCGCGACCTGGAGAAGCTGCGCGGCAACAAGATGGCGATGATCTTCCAGGACGCGCTGGCCGCGCTGTCGCCGTACTACCCGATCGGCCGGCAGATCGCCGAGCCGTTCATGAAGCACACCGGCGCCAGCAAGAAGGAAGCCCGCGACCGCGCCGTCGAGATGCTGCGCCGGGTGGGCATCCCGCAGCCGCAGACCCGCGTCGACGACTACCCGCACCAGTTCTCCGGCGGTATGCGCCAGCGCGCCATGATCGCCATGGCCCTGGTCTGCGACCCGGAGCTGCTGATCGCCGACGAGCCGACCACCGCGCTCGACGTGACGGTGCAGGCCCAGATCGTCGACCTGCTCAAGGACCTCCAGCAGGAGACCGGCACCTCGATCATCTTCATCACCCACGACCTCGGCGTGATCCGCGAGATCGCCGACGACGTGCTGGTGATGTACGCGGGCCGCGCGGTCGAGCGCGGCACCATGCGCGAGGTGCTGAAGACCTCCCAGCACCCGTACGGCTGGGGCCTGCTCAGCTCCATCCCGCGGATCAACGCCGCGGTGGACGTGCCGCTGGAGCCCATCCCGGGCACCCCGCCGTCCCTGCTGAACCCGCCGTCCGGCTGCGCGTTCAACCCCCGCTGCGCGTACAAGGAGCTGGTGACCGGCGACCGGTGCACCACCGAGCGCCCCGCGCTGGAGCTGGCGAACGGCCACCTGTCGGCCTGCCACCTCACCCCCGCGCAGAAGCAGTCCATCCTCACCGAGCAGATCCTGCCCCGGCTGAGCAGCTGAGCCTCGGTAAAGGAGCCAAGGAAATCCCATGAGCGCAGAGCAGACGCTGAGCAAGTCGCAGGGCACCGCCGCCACCCCGGGCAAGGCCCTGCTGGAGGTCGACGGCCTCACCAAGCACTTCCCGGTGATGGGCGGCTTCCCGTTCAAGCGCCAGGTCGGCGCGGTCCAGGCGGTGGACAACGTCAGCTTCACCGTGTCCGCGGGCGAGAGCCTGGGCCTGGTGGGCGAGTCCGGCTGCGGCAAGTCGACCACCGGTCGCCTGGTCACCCGGCTGTACGAGCCCACCGCCGGCTCGATCAAGTACAACGGCCAGGACATCTCGCACGCCACCCGCAAGGAGCTGGCGCCGATCCGGTCCGAGATCCAGATGATCTTCCAGGACCCGTACTCCTCGCTGAACCCGCGGCACACCGTCGGCACCATCATCACCAACCCGATGGAGATCAACGGGATCAACCCGCCCGGCGGCCGCAGCGCCCGGGCGAAGGAGCTCCTGGAGATCGTCGGCCTCAACCCGGAGCACTTCAACCGCTTCCCGCACGAGTTCTCCGGCGGTCAGCGCCAGCGCATCGGTGTCGCCCGCGCGCTCTCGCTCAACCCCAAGCTGATCGTCGCCGACGAGCCGGTCTCCGCGCTCGACGTGTCGATCCAGGCCCAGGTGGTCAACCTGCTGCAGGACCTGCAGCGGGAGATGGGCATCGCCTTCGTCTTCATCGCGCACGACCTGTCGATCGTGCGGCACTTCTCGCAGCGCGTCGCGGTGATGTACCTGGGCAAGATCGTCGAGGTCGCCGACCGCGACTCGCTCTACCTGCGCCCGCGCCACCCGTACACCCACGCGCTGCTCTCGGCCGCCCCGGACGCCGACCCGGACAACGCGGCCAAGGAGCGGATCCGGCTGACCGGCGACGTCCCGTCGCCGCTCAACCCGCCGTCCGGCTGCCGCTTCCGCACCCGGTGCTGGAAGGCGACCGAGAAGTGCGCCACCGAGGAGCCGCCGCTGGTGCAGCTCAGCGGCAGCGCCGCCGGCCACCTGACGGCCTGCCACTACCCGGAGGACGGCACCACCTCGGCCGCCGCCCTGCCCGAGCCGCGCGACGCCCAGGACTGAGCCCTGGCCGCGTGACAGCGGTGTGGCCCCCCTCCCGCCGGAGGGGGGCCACACCGTTTTTCCGGCTACTGCGGCGGGACCGTCGCGTCCTCGCCGTCGCGCCGCTCCGCCGCGAAGTGGCAGGCCGACTCGTGCACGGCCAGGCCGGTCAGCCAGGCCGGCCGGGCCAGCAGCGGCTCCTCCACCGCACACCGCTCCTGGGCCTTCCAGCACCGGGTCCGGAAGCGGCAGCCGGACGGCGGGTTGGCCGGTGACGGGACGTCGCCGGTCAGCACGATCCGGTCGCGGCTCTCCCGCGCGGTGGGGTCGGGCACCGGGACGGCGGAGAGCAGTGCCTGGGTGTACGGGTGGGTCGCGTGGTCGTAGATCTCGGCGTCCGACCCCAGCTCGACCATCTTGCCCAGGTACATCACCCCGACCCGGTCGGAGATGTGCCGCACGATCGACAGGTCGTGGGCGATGAACATGTAGGACAGGTCGAACTCGCCCTGCAGCTGCTCCAGCAGGTTGATCACCTGGGCCTGCACCGAGACGTCGAGCGCGGAGACCGGCTCGTCGCAGATGATCACCTCGGGCTTGAGCGCCAGGCCGCGGGCGATGCCGATCCGCTGGCGCTGGCCGCCGGAGAACTGGTGCGGGTACCGGTTGATGTACTCGGGGTTGAGCCCGACCACGTCCAGCAGGTCCTGCACCGCCTTCTTGCGCTGCCCCTTGGGCGCCACCTCGGGGTGGATCTCGTAGGGCTCGCCGATGATGTCACCGACCGTCATCCGCGGGTTGAGCGAGGTGTAGGGGTCCTGGAAGACCATCTGGATGTTGCGCCGCACCGCCTTGAGCGCCGAGCCGCGCAGCCGGGAGATCTCCTCCCCCTTGTACTTCACCGAGCCGCTGGTGGCGGGCTCCAGGTTCATCAGCACCTTGGCCAGCGTGGACTTGCCGCAGCCCGACTCGCCGACGATGCCCAGGGTCTCCCCCTTCATCAGGTCGAAGGAGACCCCGTCCACCGCCTTGACCGCACCGACCTGCTTCCGGAAGACCACGCCCTTGGTCAGCGGGAAGTGCTTGACCAGGTCGCGCACCTCCAGGATCGGCTCGCCGCTGGGCACCGGCTGGGCGAAGGCCGCCTCCTCCGGCTGCGCGGCACCGAGCGCTGTCGCACCGTCAGTCGTCACGGAGCGTCTCCTTCCAGAAGTGGCAGGCGCTGGCCCGGCCCGGCACCACCTGGCTGTCCTCGCCGGCCACCTGGAAGAGCGGCGGGTCGGTCTCCCGGCAGATGTCCTGGGCCCGGGGGCAGCGCGGGTTGAACGGGCAGCCCGGCGGGATCCGCAGCAGGTTGGGCGGCAGGCCCTTGATCGCGTAGAGCTCCTGGCCCTTCTGGTCCAGCCGCGGGATCGAGTCGAGCAGGCCCCGGGTGTACGGGTGCGCGGGACTGGCGTAGAGCGGGTGCACCGGGGCGGTCTCCACGATCCGGCCGGCGTACATCACCGCGATCTTGTCGGCGACGTCGGCCACCACGCCCAGGTCGTGGGTGATCAGGATCAGGCCCATGTGGTACTCGTCCTGCAGCTCCGCCAGCAGGTCCATCACCTGGGCCTGCACGGTGACGTCCAGCGCCGTGGTGGGCTCGTCCGCGATGATCAGGTCCGGCTCCAGGGCCAGCGCCATGGCGATCATGATGCGCTGGCGCATGCCGCCGGAGAACTGGTGCGGGTAGTCGTTCACCCGCTGCGCGGCGGCCGGGATCCGCACCCGGTCCATCAGCTCGATCGCCTTGGCCTTGGCGTCCTTGCGGGAGCTGCCGCGGTGCGCCCGGAACATCTCGCCCAGCTGGTAGCCGACGGTGAGCACCGGGTTGAGCGAGGACAGGGCGTCCTGGAAGATCATCGCGATCTGCTGGCCGCGGATCTTCCGGCGGGCCTCCTTGTCCATGGTGAGCATGTCCTGGCCCTTGAACAGGATCTGCCCCTTGGGGATCCGGGCCGGTGGCATGTCCAGGATGCCCATGATCGCCTGGGCGGTGACGGACTTGCCGGACCCGGACTCCCCCAGTACCGCGAGGGTCTCGCCCGCGCTCACGCTGTAGTTGACCCCGTTGACGGCCTTGGCGAC
The DNA here is from genome assembly GCF_042741245.1 of Kitasatospora sp. NPDC058965. Classification (NCBI taxonomy): domain Bacteria; kingdom Bacillati; phylum Actinomycetota; class Actinomycetes; order Kitasatosporales; family Streptomycetaceae; genus Kitasatospora; species Kitasatospora sp. NPDC058965. The sequence goes on along the minus strand of NZ_JBHYKG010000005.1, from coordinate 64,012 downwards.
CCCGTCCCGGGTGACGAACTCCACGTGCAGGTCGCGAACGTCCAGCAAAGGCGTGCCGACGATGGTGGTCATGATGCGCGGCCCCTCTCAGCGCAGCTTCGGGTCGAGGGCGTCGCGCACCGCGTCGCCGAGCATGATGAACGCCAGCACCGTGATCGACAGTGCGGCGGCCGGGAAGAACAGCACGTACGGCGCGGTCCGGATCACCTTCTGGGCCGAGGAGATGTCGATGCCCCAGGAGATGGTCGGGGCCTGCAGGCCGATTCCCAGGTAGCTCAGGGTCGCCTCGGCCGCGATGTAGCCGCCGAGCGCGATGGTGGCGACCACGATGACCGGCGCCACGGCGTTGGGCAGGATGTGCCGGAACATGATCCGCCCGGTGCCGGAACCCAGCGCCTTGGCCGCGGTGACGTAGTCGGCCTGTTTGACCGTCAGCGCCGCGCCGCGCATCACGCGCGCGATCTGGGTCCAGCCGAGGAAGGCCAGCGCGAAGACCACGGTCCACACCGTGCGGTGGGTGAACGAGTTCAGGATCACCAGGGCACCGAGCAGCAGCGGGATGCCGAAGAAGATGTCCACCAGCCGGGAGATGATCGCGTCCAGCCAGCCGCCGAAGTACCCCGCCACCATGCCGGCCAGCCCGCCGGTGATCGCCACCGCCAGGGTGACGCAGATGCCGACCGTGATCGAGGCCCGGGCACCGTAGAGCACCCGGGCGTAGATCGAGCGGCCCTGGCCGTCGTAGCCGAACCAGCCGGCCCCGAAGAAGTCGGTCCAGTCCGGCCGCTTCAGGTAGTTGTTGACCAGGTCGGCCTGGCGCGGGCTGGCGTCGGTGAACAGTCCGGGGAAGATCGCGATGATCACCAGCAGCACGATCAGGAACGCCGAGATGATGAAGATCGGCCGCCGCCGCAGGTCCCGCCAGGCGTCCTGCCAGAGGCTGCGGGCCTCCTCGCGCTTGGCCGGGTCGACGTCGAGCAGTTGGTCCTGTTCGACCGTCATGCCCTGGTTGCCGGCGTAGTCCAGCGCGTGCGCGTCCGGCAGCCGGGTGTGGGTCGGGTTGTCCGGGTCGAAGGGTTCGGGCTCAGGCATACCGGATCCTCGGGTCCAGGACCGCGTAGAGCAGGTCGACGACGAGCGAGGCCACCAGGTAGACGATCACCAGCACGGTGACCACGCCGACCACGGTCGGTCCCTCCTTGTGGCTGATCGCCTGGTAGAGCAGGTTGCCGACGCCCTTGACGTTGAAGATGCCCTCGGTGACGATGGCGCCGCCCATCAGGGCGCCCAGGTCGGTGCCGAGGAAGGTGACCACCGGGATCAGCGAGTTGCGCAGCAGGTGACGGATGATCACGGTGCGCCGGGGCAGCCCCTTGGCCACCGCGGTCCGCATGTAGTCGGCCCGCAGGTTCTCGCCGATGGAGGTCCGGGTCAGCCGGGCCACGAAGGCCAGCGAGAGCGAGGCGAGGACCACGCCCGGCAGGATCAGCTGGGTGATGTCGGTGGAGTCCTGCACGGTCGGGGTGACCCAGCCCAGGTTGGTCGCGAAGACCGTCTGGGCGATGTAGGCCAGCACGAACACCGGGATCGAGATGACCACCAGGGTGATGATCAGCACCACGGTGTCGAGCATGCTGCCCCGGTACAGCCCGGAGAGCAGGCCGAGCGGCAGCCCGATGAAGATCTCGCAGACGAAGGCCACCAGGGCCAGCCGGATCGTCACCGGGAAGGCGTCGCCCATCAGGTCGGTGACCGACCGGCCGGTGAAGCTGGTGCCGAAGTTGCCCTGCAGGAGCTGCGACATGTAGTGCAGGTACTGCTTCCAGATCGGCTGGTCGAGGTAGTAGAGGTGGCGCAGCTGGGCCACCTGGGCCGGGTCCGCGGCCTTGTCGCCGTAGAGCGCGGCGATCGGGTCACCCGGCAGGGTGTAGACCATCAGGAAGATCAACAGTGTCGCGCCGATGAAGACCGGGATCATCTGCAAGATCCGCCGGAGCACGTAGGTGCCCATCGCTCCTCCGTCCTAGGGGGTTCTGGTGGACCTGGTGGACGAGGTCCAGTGATCCGGCCCCGCCCCCCGCGCGGTGGAGGGCGGGGCCGGCCGGCGGAGCGTCAGCCCTTGACCTGGACGGAGGTCCAGACCGGGTTGCCGAACGAGTCGAAGGAGACGTTCTGCACCTTGGTCGAGTAGCCGGAGTTGGTCCGGTAGTACCAGAGCGGGATCTGCGGCATGTCGACCGCGAGCACGCCCTCGGCCTGCTGGTAGCCGGTCTCCGAGTCCTGGATGGTCGCGGCCTCGTCGGCCTGCTTGGACAGCTGGTCGAACTGGGCGCTGCTGTAGCCGGTGTCGTTGGAGGAGGCGCCGGTGCGGTAGACCTGGGCCAGGAAGTTGGCGTTCAGCGGGTAGTCCTGGACCCAGCCGGTACGGAACGCGCCGTCCAGCTGGTGGCCGGTGATCGCCGCCCGCGCGGTCTTGAAGTCCGGCTTCGGGTCACCCACGCAGTTGACGCCGAGGTTCTGCTGGATGTTGTTGCAGACCGCGTCGACCCACTCCTTGTGCCCGCCGTCGGCGTTGTAGGTGATCTTCAGCGAGTTGTTGGGGACCCCGCCGCCCTCCTGGATCAGCGTCTTCGCCTGGGCGACGTTGAACGTGCAGGCGGTGCACGTGCCGGACTTGTAGCCGGCCACGCCCTCGGCGACGAACGCGGTGGCGGGCGCGCGCGAGCCCTGCAGCACGGTCTTGGTGATGGTGGCGCGGTCGATCGCCATGGACAGGCCCTGGCGGACCTTGTTCAGGTTCGCCCCCGACCAGTCCGGCTGGTAGAGCGTGAAGCCGATCGACTGGATCGCGCCCTGCGGGGAGTCGATGGCCCGCGACCCCAGGTCGGTCTTGTAGGTCGCCAGCGCGGACGGCGGCACCTGGTCCATCACGTCCAGGTTGTTGGACTGCAGGTCGGCGTAGGCCGCCTCGGCGGTGGAGTACGCCTTGAAGACGATGCCGCCGTTCTTCGGCTTGTCCACGCCCTGGTAGTTCGGGAAGGCCTTGGTGACGATCTGCGAGTTGTGGTCCCAGCTGACGAACTGGTAGGGACCGTTGCCGATCGGCTTCTGGCCGTACCCGGCGGGGTCGTTGAAGAAGCCGTCCGGCAGCGGGGAGAAGGCCGGGTAGCCCAGCTTGTACTCGAAGTACGCCACCTTGTTGGCCAGCTTGATGGTGAAGTGCGTGTCGTCCTGGACGGTCAGCCCGGACATCTGGCCCTGGGTCGGGTTGCCGGCCTTCGGGTGCACGTCGGTGTAGCCGGCGATGTCGCTGAACCAGTCGGAGTTGATCTGGTTGTTCTTGACGTTGGCGGCCCAGTTCCACGCGTCGACGAAGTTCTTCGACTTGACCGGGGTGCCGTCGTGGAAGGTCCAGCCGGACTTCAGCGTGACGTTGAAGGTCTGCGAGTCGGTGGTCTGGATGCTGTCGGCCACCTGCATCCGGATCTGGCTGTTGCTCGGGTCGTAGTCGACCAGGCCGCGGAACAGGTTCTGGATCACCCGGCCGCCGTTCACCTCGTTCGCGTTGGCGGGCTGCAACGGGTTCTGCGGCTCGCCGCTCTGGTAGGTGAAGGTCGCGTTGGCGTTGGAACTGCCGCTGCTGCTGCTACTGCTGCTGCTGCAACCGGTGGCCACCAGTGCGACGGCCGTCGCGCTGACCAGGGCCCAACGGACGCGAGTGGCTCCAGGCATGGAGGTCCCTCCTCAAGGGGTGTGTGTCGCATCACACCCCATTCGACGGGAGCCGCAGCCTCGACGCACCCGCAGCAGGGCCAGTCGGGCACGCGGTACCGCCGAACGAGTGGCCCCGCTCACCTGCCCGGCCCAGCGCCCCGACGGACCGTCAGCGGAAAAGCCGTCAGCCGGCGCCCCTGACGGGGAGCCGGCTGACGGTGGGTCGAAGGGGGTCAGCCCTTCTTGGCGCGGGAGGCGGTGCGGCCGCGGTCCTTCGCGTCCAGCACCACCTTGCGGATGCGCACGGTCTCCGGGGTGACCTCGATGCACTCGTCCTCGCGGCAGAACTCCAGCGACTGCTCCAGGGAGAGCTTGCGCGGCGGCACGATGGACTCCGCCACGTCCGCGTTGGAGGAGCGCATGTTGGTGAGCTTCTTCTCCTTGGTGATGTTGACGTCCATGTCGTCGGCGCGGGAGTTCTCGCCGACGATCATGCCCTCGTACACCTCGGTGCCGGGGTCGGTGAAGAGGACGCCGCGCTCCTGCAGGTTGGTCATCGCGAACGCGGTCACCACACCGGCCCGGTCGGCGACCAGCGAGCCGTTGTTGCGGGTCACCAGGTTGCCGAACCACGGCTCGTGGCCCTCGTGGATCGAGTGCGCGATGCCGGTGCCGCGGGTGCTGGTGAGGAACTCGGTGCGGAACCCGATCAGGCCGCGGGACGGCACCACGAACTCCATCCGGACCCAGCCCGAGCCGTGGTTGGACATGTTGTCCATCCGGCCCTTGCGCACGCCCATCAGCTGGGTGACGGCGCCCATGTGCTCCTCGGGCACGTCCACCGTGAGGCGCTCGACCGGCTCGTGGGTCTTGCCGTTGACCTCCTTGGTGACCACCTGCGGCTTGCCGACGGTCAGCTCGAAGCCCTCCCGGCGCATGGTCTCGATCAGGATGGCCAGCGCCAGCTCACCGCGGCCCTGCACCTCCCAGGCGTCCGGGCGCTCGGTGTCCAGCACGCGGAGCGAGACGTTGCCGATCAGCTCGCGGTCCAGGCGGTCCTTGACCTGGCGGGCCGTCACCTTGCGGTCGACCTTGCTGCTGGTCTTGGCGTCGGCGCCCTTGCCGGAGCCGCCCTTGCCGACCAGCGGCGAGGTGTTGGTGCCGATGGTCATCGAGATGGCCGGCTCGTCCACCGTGATCAGCGGCAGCGCGATCGGGTTCTCCGGGTCGGCCAGGGTCTCGCCGATCATGATGTCGCCGATGCCGGCGACGGCGCAGATGTCGCCCGGGCCGGCCACCTCGGCCGGCTTGCGGGTGAGCGCCTCGGTCATCAGCAGCTCGCTGATCCGGACGTTCTGCATCGAGCCGTCGCGCTTGATCCAGGCCACCGTCTGGCCCTTGCGCAGCTCGCCCTGCTCGACCCGGAGCAGCGCGATGCGGCCGAGGAAGTTGTCCGCATCCAGGTTGGTGACGTGCGCCTGCAGCGGGGCGGCCTCGTCGTACTCGGGGGCCGGGACGTGCTCCAGGATGGTGGAGAAGAACGGCTCCAGGTTCTCGCTGTCCGCCGGCACGGTGCCGTTCTCCGGCTTGGTCAGCGAGGCGACGCCGTCCCGGGCGCAGGCGAAGACGATCGGGAACTCGATCTGGTCCTCGTCCGCGTCCAGGTCCAGGAACAGGTCGTAGGTCTCGTTGATGACCTCGTCGATCCGGGCGTCCGGACGGTCGGTCTTGTTGATGCAGAGGATGACCGGGAGCTTGGCGGTGAGCGCCTTGCGCAGCACGAACCGGGTCTGCGGCAGCGGGCCCTCGGAGGCGTCGACCAGCAGGACGACCGCGTCGACCATCGACAGGCCGCGCTCGACCTCGCCACCGAAGTCGGCGTGGCCGGGGGTGTCGATGATGTTGATGGTGATCGGGGCGCCGCCGCCCTTGGGGTGGTACTTGACCGCGGTGTTCTTGGCGAGAATGGTGATGCCCTTCTCGCGCTCCAGGTCGTTCGAGTCCATCATGCGGTCGTCAAGCTGCTGGTGGGCCGCGAAGGCGCCGGCCTGCTTGAGCATCGCGTCAACCAGGGTCGTCTTGCCGTGGTCGACGTGGGCCACGATGGCGACGTTGCGGATGTCATTGCGCGTGGACATGCGGAGCGGAGTCTCCCGGAGTCGTGAGTTGCGGCGCCCCGGCCTGTCCCGGTCCACCCGCCGGGCTTACCATGCCACGGCTTGTCCTATGGTACGTGGCCGCCGGGGCGCACCGCTCAGCGGACCGATCCGGGTCAGCGGTGGAAGCCCAGGTCCTGGTAGCGCGGCCAGCCGAAGCCGTAGGCGCCGGCCCCGGCCACCCCGGCCCGCACCGCCACCAGCTCGGGCCGCTGGAAGAGCGGGACCGAGTGACCAAGCTCCCACAGACGGGTGTCCGCCTGCTGGAGCAGCGCGGTCTGCCTGGCCCGGTCCGGCTCGGCGGCGGCGCGGTCGAAGAGCTGGTCGATCTCGTCGGTGCCGCTGCCCGCGTAGTTCAGTCCCGCCACCGGCCTGCCGTCCGCGCCGGGGCGCGGCTTGGCGTACAGCGCGCGCTCGTCCACCGCGGGGAAGGCGGCGGCCGGCCAGGAGAACAGCGCCAGGTCGAAGTCGCCGACCGCCAGGTGGTCGTGGACGAACCCGGCGGCGGGCACCGCCTGCGCCTTCACCGTGACGCCCCGCGGGGCCAGTTGGGCGGTGAGCGCGTCGGCGGTGCGCCGCGCGGTGGCGGAGTCGTCCGGGTAGAGCAGCGACAGGTCCAGGTGCAGGTCCTTCGCGGTGGCGCCGAGCGCGGCGCTGTTGTCGCGGTAGCCGTCCTGATCGGCCATCAGCAGGTGGTTGCCGAGCGCGGTGGCCGGCAGGCCGAGCGGGGCGAGCGCGGCGGTGGCCAGCCCGCCGCGGTCCACCGCGGCCGCCACCGCGCGGCGCACCGCGGCGTCGGCCAGCGGGCCGCGGGCGCCGTTCAGGGTCAGCTGGGTGAAGGCGGGGGCGGGGGCGCGGTGCAGGGTGACGCCGGGCAGCGCCTCGGCCCGCTTCAGGGCCTGCACCGAGGAGTCCACCGCATCGGCCGACTTGGCCGCCGGCGGGTGGTCCACGGTGCCCTCCAGCGCGGCGACGTCCAGCTGCCCGTGCTCCAGCGCGTCCAGGCGGTCCGGGGTGACCCGGAAGTCGATCCCGTCCAGCTTCGCCGGCTCGCCCCACCAGTGGGGGTTGCGCACCAGCGAGGCCCGGCCGGCCCCGGCGTCCAGGCTGCGCACCGCCAGCGGCCCCGCGCTCAGCCCGGCACCGGCCGCACCGGGCAGCAGCGCCTGCGCCCCGGCCGCCGGGTAGAGCGGCGAGAACAGCTCCTGCCACTCGGGGTAGGCCTGCCGGAACACCACCTTCACCTGGTGCGGGTCCGCCCCCTGGGCCACCGACTCGATCGCCGCGTACCCGGGCTGGCCGGTGCGCAGCGCGGTCCACTGCGCCGTGAAGTCGGCCGCCGAGAGCGGCGTCCCGTCGCTCCACTGCGCCCTGGGGTTCAGCCGGTAGGTGACCGTCCGGTCGGCCCGGTCCGCGCCGGCCAGGAAGTCCGGGTCGGCCACCGGGCGGGCCCGCTCGTCCAGCCGGTACAGGCTGGGCAGCACCGCGTGCGCCAGCAGCGCGGTGTCCGCGGTCGCGTCGGCCGCGTAGACGTCCAGCGCGGCCGGCACCCGGTCCACCGCCCAGCGCAGCGTGCCGCCGTCGCGCAGCGCGGCCCGGTCGGCGGGGGTCAGGTCCGAGGCGGCCCTGGCGGGCGCCAGCGGGGTGGGGCCGCCGGAGCAGGCCGAGAGTGCGGAGACCAGCAGCACGGCGGCGAGCAGTCGCTTCATGAGTCCCACTCAACTCCGCTGCGGCGGCGAAAAGCTGACGGCACGACAAGCCGACACCCCATCGGCGCAACGAGGTCCGGTCAGAACCCTTCCCCACAGGTGTGATCAAGGTCACACTTTCGGGATGGCCACAACGACCAAGCGCGCGGCGATCCCGGACCGCACCCTGCGCACCGACCGCTGGTGGCTGCCCCAGCTCGGCACCGCGGTCGGCCTGCTGCTCTTCATCGGCTACTCCACCTGGCGCGCCTTCGAGGGCGCCCACTACTACGCCCCGCCGTACGTCTCGCCCTTCTACTCGCCCTGCCTGGCCGCGGACTGCATGCCGATGCGCGGCGGGGCGGACTGGGCGCTGGTCGGCGACTGGTGGCGGCTCTCCCCGGCCCTGTTGGTGCTGGTCTTCCCGCTGGGCTTCCGGCTGACCTGCTACTACTACCGCAAGGCCTACTACCGGGCGTTCTGGTCCTCGCCGCCGGCCTGCGCGGTGGCCGAGCCGCACGCCCGGTACACCGGCGAGACCCGGCTCCCGCTGGTGCTGCAGAACCTGCACCGCTACTTCTTCTACCTGGCCGTCCCGGTCGCCGGGGTGCTCAGCTACGACGCCGCGCTGGGCTTCCGCGACGCCGCCGGGCACTGGGGCCACGCCGGGCTGGGCACCCTGGTGCTGGTCGCCAACGTGGCGCTGATCTGGGCCTACACCCTCTCCTGCCACTCCTGCCGGCACGTGCTGGGCGGGCGGCTGCGGCACTTCTCCAAGCACCCGGTGCGCTACCGCGCCTGGCTGCTGGTCGGCCGGCTGAACGCCCGCCACATGCAGCTGGCCTGGGCCTCGCTGCTCTCGGTGGGACTGGCCGACCTGTACGTCTACCTGGTCGCGTCGGGCGCCTTCGCCGACCCGAAGTTCTTCTAGGACACCCCGGACACGGAAAGGCGGTCGAGTGGACGAGTACGACGTCGTGGTGGTCGGTGCCGGCGGGGCCGGGCTGCGGGCCGCGATCGAGGCGCGCGAGCGCGGGCTGCGGGTCGCGGTGATCTGCAAGTCGCTCTTCGGCAAGGCGCACACCGTGATGGCCGAGGGCGGCATCGCGGCCTCGATGGGCAATGTGAACGACGGCGACAACTGGCAGGTGCACTTCCGCGACACCATGCGCGGCGGGAAGTTCCTCAACAACTGGCGGATGGCCGAACTGCACGCCAAGGAGGCGCCGGAGCGGGTCTGGGAGCTGGAGTCGTGGGGCGCGCTGTTCGACCGCACCCCGGACGGCCGGATTTCCCAGCGCAACTTCGGCGGCCACCAGTATCCGCGGCTGGCCCACGTCGGCGACCGCACCGGGCTGGAGCTGATTCGCACCCTGCAGCAGCGGGTGGTGGCGCTGCAGCAGGCCGATTTCCGGCGGACCGGCGATTACGAATCGGACCTGAAAATATTTCAGGAATACACGGTGACGCGGATATTGCTGGAGGGTGCCGGGCCGCTGGACGCCGAGGGCCGGCACGGCGGTCGGGTCGCCGGAATCTTCGGGTACGTCCGGGAGTCCGGCCAGTTCTTCAGCATCGCCGCGCCCGCCGTGGTGCTGGCCACCGGCGGGATCGGCAAGAGCTTCAAGGTGACCTCCAACTCCTGGGAGTACACCGGCGACGGCCACGCACTGGCGCTGCTGGCCGGGGCCCGGCTGCTCAACATGGAATTCGTCCAGTTCCACCCGACCGGCATGGTCTGGCCGCCCTCGGTGAAGGGGATCCTGGTCACCGAGTCGGTGCGCGGCGACGGCGGGGTGCTGCGCAACAGCGACGGCCGCCGGTTCATGTTCGACTACGTGCCCGAGGTGTTCCGCGGCCAGTACGCGCAGACCGAGGCGGAGGCCGACGGCTGGTACGCCGACCCGGAGGCCAACCGCCGCCCGCCCGAGCTGCTGCCCCGCGACGAGGTGGCCCGGGCGATCAACGCCGAGGTCAAGGCCGGCCGCGGCACCCCGCACGGCGGGGTCTTCCTGGACGTCTCCACCCGGCTGCCGGCCGAGCAGATCGTCCGCCGGCTGCCCTCCATGCACCACCAGTTCAAGGAGCTGGCGGACGTGGACATCACCCGCGAGCCGATGGAGGTCGGCCCGACCTGCCACTACGTGATGGGCGGCATCGAGGTGGACCCGGACACCGCCGCCAGCCCCCAGGTGCCCGGGCTGTTCGCGGCCGGCGAGGTGGCCGGCGGGATGCACGGCTCCAACCGGCTGGGCGGCAACTCGCTCTCCGACCTGCTGGTCTTCGGCCGCCGGGCCGGGCGGGCCGCCGCCCAGTACGCGGCCGGCCTGACCGGGCGCCCGGCGGTGGACCCGGCCCAGCTGGAGTCCGCCGCGGCCGAGGCGCTGGCCCCCTTCGACGGCACCGGCGAGCACCCGTACGCGCTGCACCAGGAGCTGCAGCAGACCATGAACGACCTGGTCGGCATCATCCGGCGGGCCGGCGAGATGAAGCAGGCGCTGGACCGGCTGTCGGCGCTGCGGCGGCGGGCCGCCGCGATGGCGGTGGCGGGCCACCGCCAGTTCAACCCCGGCTGGCACCTGGCCCTGGACCTGCGCAACATGCTGCTGGTCTCCGAGTGCGTGGCCCGGGCCGCGCTGCTGCGCCGGGAGAGCCGCGGCGGGCACACCCGGGAGGACTGGCCGGCGATGGACCGGGACTGGCGGCGCTCCACCCTCGTCTGCGGGCTGGACGGGGACGCGGTCACGGTGGACCGGCAGCCCGCCGAGCCCGTCCGGGCCGACCTGCTGGCCCTGTTCGACCGCACCGAGCTGGCGAAGTACTTCACCCCCGAGGAGTTGGCCGACGATGACCGAGAGGCGTGAACTGCGGATCTGGCGCGGCGAGGGCGGCGAGGGCGGCTTCGCCTCGTACCTGGTCGAGGCCGAGGAGGGCGAGGTGGTGCTGGACCTGGTGCACCGGCTGCAGGCCACCCAGGCGCCGGACCTGGCGGTGCGGTGGAACTGCAAGGCGGGCAAGTGCGGCTCGTGCAGCGCGGAGGTCAACGGGCGGCCGCGGCTGCTCTGCATGACCCGGCTCTCCGCGCTGCCCGCCGACCGGCCGGTGGTGCTGACCCCGCTGCGGGCCTTCCCCTCGGTCCGCGACCTGGTCACCGACGTGGGCTTCAACTACGCCAAGGCGCGCGAGGTGCCGGCCTTCGTGCCGCCGCCGGACCTGGCCCCGGGCGAGTACCGGATGCAGCAGCAGGACGTGGCCCGCTCCCAGGAGTTCCGCAAGTGCATCGAGTGCTTCCTGTGCCAGGACACCTGCCACGCGGTGCGCGACCACGAGGAGAACCTGGCCGCCTTCGCCGGGCCGCGGTTCCTGATGCGGATCGCCGAGCTGGACCTGCACCCCCTGGACTCGGCCGCCGGGACCGGGCTGGACCGGGCCCGCTCCGCCCAGGAGGCGCACGGCCTGGGCTACTGCAACATCACCAAGTGCTGCACCGAGGTCTGCCCGGAGCACATCCGGATCACCGACAACGCGCTGATCCCGCTCAAGGAGCGCGCGGCCGACCGCAAGTACGACCCGCTGGTCTGGCTCGGCAGCAGGATCGGCCTGCGGCCCGGGAAGGACTAGGGCCGGGCGGGGCAGCGGTTCGGCGGGCCGGACAGCGGTTCAGACGGTCAGCTCGAACCAGACGATCTTGCCGTGCGGGGTGCGCCTGCTCCCCCAGCGCTCGGCCAGCAGCGAGACGAGTTGGAGGCCGCGGCCGCCCTCGTCCGTCTCCTGGGCCCGGCGCTGGCGGGGCTGGGCGTACCCGTCGTCCCAGACCTCGCAGACCACCGTGGTGTCGCGCAGCAGCCGCAGCCGGATCTCGCCCTTGCCGTGCCGCAGCGCGTTCGTCACCAGCTCGCTGACCAGCAGCTCGGTGGTGTCCACCAGCTCCTCCAGGCCGCGCACCAGCAGCCAGCCGCAGGCCAGCTCGCGGGCCTTGGCCACCGAGGTGGGCTCCGCCGGCAGCCGCCAGTCGCCGACCGCGTCCTCCGGGAAGCCGCGCACCCGGGCCATCAGCAGCGCGATGTCGTCCTCGCCGTGGTGCGGGTCCAGCTCGTTGAGCACCTGGTCGCAGAGCGTCTCCAGCACCGGGCCGCCGTTCTGCAGTGCGGTGCGGAAGGCCCGCAGACCCTCGTCCAACTGGTGCTTGCGGGACTCCACCAGGCCGTCGGTGTACAGGCCCAGCAGCGCGCCGTCCGGCAGCGTCAGCTCGACCTCCTCGAACGGCTCGCCGCCCACGCCCAGCGGCAGGCCCGGCGGCACGTCCAGCATCCGGGCCGGCTCGCCCGGGCTGAGCAGCACCGGGGGCAGGTGGCCGGCGTTGGCGAAGATGCAACGCCTGGTCACCGCGTCGTAGACCGCGTACACGCAGGTGGCGAGGTAGACCTCGACCGCCTCCTGGTCCACCCGCGGTTTGGCCCCGTACCCGGGCCCCGGGTACGGACCGGGGTCGCCGAGCCCGCGCGCGATGTCGTCCAGCGCGCCGAGCACCTCGGCCGGCTCCAGGTCGAGCATCGCCAGGGTGCGCACCGCGGTGCGCAGTTGGCCCATCGCCACCGCGGCGCGCAGGCCGCGCCCCATCACGTCGCCGATCACCAGCGCGGTGCGGTGGCCGGGCAGCGGGATGACGTCGAACCAGTCGCCGCCGACCTCGGTGTTGTTGCTGCTCGGGCGGTACCGGCAGGCGATCTCGAGTCCGCTGGCCTCCGGGTTGCCCGGGGGCAGCAGGCTGCGCTGCAGGATCAGCGCGCGCTCGTGCTCGCGCCGGTAGAGCCGGGCGTTGTCCACGCAGACCGCGGCGCGCGCCGCGATCTCCTCGGCGATCGCCACGTCCCGCGCGTCGAAGGGCTCGCTGCCGATCGCCCGGGAGAGCTGCACCAGCCCGAGCACGGTGTCCCGGGCCACCAGCGGCACCACCAGGGTGGAGCGCAGCAGCGGGTTCGGGCCCGGGTCGGGGATCGCGCTGCGCCCGGTGCGCAGCGCGCGGGCGTGCGGGGAGCGCGGCGGGTAGCAGAGCGTGCCGCCGGCCTCGGCGGCGGCCAGCGGCGCCCCGTAGGCGTGCTCGCCGGTCCCGCCCGGGTCGCCGCCCAGCACCGAGGCGGCGCCGCCGACCACGCTGGAGACGGCCACCCGGCGCAGCTCGCCGCTGCCGTCGTAGGCGGTGCCGGCCAGTGACGGGCCGCTCTCGCCGGAGAGCAGCGCGGAGTACAGGTCGACCGTGGCCAGGTCGCAGAACTGCGGGACCACCACGTCCAGCAGTTCCTTGGCGGTGGTCTCCAGGTCCAGCGTGGAGCCGATGTGCGCGCTGGCCTCGTTCACCAGGGCGAGGTTGCGCCGCACCCCGGCGGCCTCGCGCTCGGCCACGTGCCGGCTGGTCACGTCGTTGACCTGGCCGGCCACGCCGATCGGGCGCTCGCCGGGGCCGCTCAGCCGGTAGAGCGAGATCGCCCAGCGGCGCTCGCCGGGACGGCCCGGCAGCGGGCTGTTGAACCGCAGGTCGACCACCGGGTCGCCGCTGTCCAGCACCTGGCGCAGCGCGGCCCGCAGCCGGTCGGCCTCGGCGGCGGCGAACAGCTCGGCCGGGCCGGCCCCGATCAGCTCGGGCTGGGGCAGCCCGACCGCCTCGGCGAAGGCCTGGTTGACCCGCTGCAGCCGCAGCTCCGGGTCGAAGAGGAAGAACCCGCTCGGGGTCTGCCCGAAGACCGCCTCGGAGGCGGCCAGGTCGGTCTCGATCCGGCGCAGCTTGCCCAGGTCGACGGCCAGGCACAGGGCGCCCGGGGCGCCGTCGCCCGCACCGGTCGGGCCGGCCGGTCCGGTGGCGGGCATCAGGTAGATCTCGGCCAGGCCCTCGCCGCCGTCGCGGTCGCGGTACGGGGCGGTGCCCACCCACTCCTCGCCGGCCAGGGTGCGCTCGACCCGGGCCCGGCCGCGCTGCCAGTGCTCGCGCGGCACGAAGGTGGTCACCGGGTCGGCGCCGACCGCCTCGGCGGCCGGCAGCGCGAAGAAGTCGGCGGCCCGCTCGCTCCACTGGCTGATCCGCCCGTCCGGGCCGATCGCGAAGGTGGCGACCCGGATGAAGGCGTAGATCGACCCGGGGTCGGCGTCACCCCAGCGGTCCGGCCGGGGCACGGGCACGGACGGCGGCCGGATCTCCCGCACCGCAGCCGGTGCACCGGGCTGTCCGGGCACGGCGGCGTGACCGCTGCCAGTCAGCGCTTCCCGCGCCGGCATGCTGTTCAAGGACCGACCCCTCCAACCCGCGACCATCCGGATGTCGAGAAGACCGAGTATTCATCATCCAGGGGCACCCGCACACGCCCCTGACATCACAACATCAAATCGAGCGAAGGTTTTTGTTCCCGGTCCCGCGCCACCAGCCTGCCACGCTCGCGCCCCTGGTCCACTCCCGTGCGCCTGATCGACCCATTGTCATGGAGCAGACATGATCGGACGTGAGCGCGGCTCAAAGAATCAGCGTCCCGCCCGATCAATCCGCCCGGTTCATTCCTGATTCGCTTCCTTCCCCGGCAATTCCTGCTCGAACCAGACCACCTTGCCCATTCCCTCGGCACGCGCCCCCCAGCGCAGTGCCAGCCGGCGGACCAGCTCCAGGCCGCGGCCGCCCTCGTCCGCCGCGGCCGCGTGCCGCTCCCGGGGCGGGTCCGGCAGCGGGTCGGAGATCTCCACCAGCAGGGTCTCGCCGAGGGTCAGCCGGACCCCGATCGGGGCGCTGGCGTACCGCACCGAGTTGGTCACCAGCTCGCTCACCAGCAGCTCGGCGGTGTCGCTGAGCTCCTCCAGCAGCCACTCGGCGAGCGCGCCGCGGACCAGCCGGCGGGCCCGGGAGACGGCGGTGGGCTCGGCCGGCAGCGTCCAGCCCACCGCGCGGGCGCCCTCCTCGCCGCGCCCCAGCCGGGCCAGCAGCAGCGCCACGTCGTCCGGCTCGCGGCCCTGCTCCAGGGTGTCCAGCACCGCCTCGCAGGCGTGCTGGAGGGAGAGGTACGGCTTCTCCAGCACCGCCTGCAGCCGGCCCAGGCCCACGTCCAGGTCCTTGTCCCGGGACTCCACCAGCCCGTCGGTGCACAGCGCCAGCACGCTGCCCTCCGGGACGTCCAGCTCCACCGCCTCGAACGGCACCCCGCCCACCCCGAGCGGGGCGCCCGAGGGCAGCTCCAGCACCCGGCCCGAGCCGCCGGGCAGCGGGCTGCCGGTCCTGGCCGGCCCGGGGGTCGGCGGGTGGACCAGCACCGGCGGGATGTGGCCCGCCTTGGCCATCGTCAGCCGGGCGGTGGCCGGGTCGTAGACGGCGTACACGCAGGTGGCGAAGAGCGCCTCGTCCGGTCCCTGGGCCAGGTCGTCGGCCAGCTCGTGGACGTGCCGCAGCAGCACCCCGGGCGGCAGGTCGAGCGCGGCCAGCACCCGCACCGCGGTGCGCAGCCGGCCCATGGTGGCGGCCGCCCGCAGGCCGTGGCCCATCACGTCGCCCACCACCAGCGCGGTGCGGTCGCCGGGCAGCGGGATCACGTCGAACCAGTCGCCGCCCACCTCGGTGCCGATGCTGCCGGGCACGTAGCGGTAGGCCACCTCCACCCCGGTGGGCTGCGGCACCTGCTGCGGCAGCAGGGTGCGCTGCAGGGTCAGCGCGGCGGTGCGCTCGCGCACGTAGAGCCGCGCGTTGTCCAGCGAGCTGCCGGCCCGGTCGGCGAGCTCCACCGAGAAGGCCAGGTCGTCCCGGTCGAAGGCCTCGCGCCGCCCGGCCCGGCTGAGCACCAGCAGCCCGATGACGATCCCGCGGGCCCGCAGCGGCACCACCAGCATGGAGTGCGTGCCGAGCGCCAGGGCGGCCTGCACCTTGGGGTCGCCCGGGTACGTCGCCTCCTCCAACTCCTCTGCTCCGGAGAGCAGTTCCGGCACACCCGTGCGCAGCACCCGGCCGTAGCAGGACTCCTCGGCGAAGCTGATCCGGGCACCGCGGCGCAGCATGGTCTCCACCTCGTCGCCGTCCTGCACCGCCGCCACCCCGAGTTGGAGCAGCGAGGTGCGCCGGTCGTGCGCGTGCCGGGGCAGGTCGTCGCCGTGCGCCACCGCCTGCAGCAGCACCGCGGCGGCGAAGTCGGCCAGCCTGGGCACCACCGCGCTGGCCAGCTCCTGGGCGATCCGGGAGGCGTCCAGCAGGTCGCCGACCCGGGAGCCGAACTCGTTGAGCAGCGCGAGCCGGCGGCGGGCGTGCTCCACCTTGGCCACCGCCCGGTACCGCTCGGTCACGTCCATCACGGTGCCGGAGATGCCCAGCACCCGGCCGGCCCGGTCGGTGAGCCGGCTGTAGGAGATGGAGCGGTAGCCGGAGCGGGCGCTGGGCGGCGAGGCCAGGGTCACGTCGATCACCGGCTCGCCGGTGGCCAGCACCTGACGCTGGATCACGGTGATCTCGTCGGCCGCCCGGTCGGGCAGCGTCTCGCCGGTGGTGCGGCCGACGTGCTCCTGGGTCTCGACCCCGTTCATGTCGGCCAGGGTCTGGTTGACGGCGGTGTAGCGCAGCTCGGTGTCCAGCACCGCGATGCCCAGCGGCGACTGCTCGAAGAGCGCGTCGCGCACCGCGAGGTCGCGCTCCACCGCCTGCAGGGTGCGCGCCTCGGCCAGCGCGACCAGCAGGAACGGGGTGCCGTCGCCGTCCACCAGCGGCGAGATCCGGGCCTCCACCGGGACCTTGGGGCCGTCCCGGTGGTGCAGCTCGGTCAGGCCCTTCCAGCTGCCGGTGCGCAGCGCCGTCGCGAAGGCCTCCCGGGTGTCGGCCGCCAGGTGCCGGTCGACCACCAGCTCGTCGATCCGCCGGCCCACCAGCACCTCGCTGGGCCAGCCGAGCAGTTCCTCGGCGGCCGGGCTCCACAGCACCACCCGGCCGACCGTGTCCAGCATCGCGATGGCCACCTTGACCACGTCGAAGAGGCTGCCCCGGGCGTGCTCGCCGAGCGGGGCGGCGGCCGGCCCGGCCCCGCTCGGGAACGGCTCGGCGGGGGTGCCCCGCACGGTGCCCCGGGGCACCCCGGCGGCGGGCGGCAGCAGGTCGGGCCCGGGCCCCGGCGGCTCGGCGGTGCGCCCTGCGGCCCGGGGGCGCAGCCGGGCCCGGGCGGCGGCCCCGCCCGCACGGGTGCCCCGGCGCCGTGTGCTGCCGCCACTGCCCGTGTTCGCCACCGACTGGGCCTCCCGTGTCCGCGCCGCCGCCACCTACCGAGCGTGACGGTTCATGCCGAACTGTGACATACCCAGACCAAACCAGCGGTACCCAGGCGTTCGGGTCATCTTTTCCGACCGGCCGACGGGCCGTCAGCTCCCCGCGGCGCCGTCGAGCAGCGCGGCGACGGCCGGCAGCACCTCGCGGTCGTGCTCCAGCCAGTCCACCTCCGAGAGCTCCCCGGGCCCGAGCCAGCGCAGCTCGGAGTGCTCCGCCAGCGGCTGCGGTTCGCCCTCGACCAGCTCGGCGGCCCAGATCCGCAGCACCAGCCCGGGGCGGACCGGCCACTCCCCCGGCAACCGGCTCAGGGCCCGCGCGCGGATCCCGAGCTCCTCGTGCAACTCGCGCTCCAGGGCCTGCTGCTGGGTCTCGCCCGGTTCGGCCTTGCCGCCCGGGAACTCCCACCGCCCGGCCACCTCGGCCGGCGTCGAGCGGCGGGCCGCCAGCACCCGCCCGCGGTGGATGAGCGCGCCGCCGACCACGATCCGGTTCTCCATGCGGCGAGCCTAACGGGAAGCCCGGCAGCGCCCCGCCGGGGCGGACGGCCCCTAGCGGTCCCGCTCGGTCCAGTACAGCTGCTTGTGGCCGCGGGCCTCGAACGTGCGCGCCAGCTCCTCGGCCTCCTCCCGGCCGAGGCCGCGGGCGACCAGGAACCGGTTGCCGTTGTCGTCCTGACGCATCACCCGCCAGGCGGGGGCGGCATCCTCGGTGGTCATGGGTCGCAGGGTAGTCGAGGAGTACGCCCTGCGGGCCCGGCTCGGTGGGGGTCGAGTCGGGTCCGCAGGGTGTGGCCGTCCCCAGAGCCTAGGGACGGCCCGCTACCGGGAGGTACGGACGAGGTTTCGTCGTCGTGACGCGGCGCGCGGCCGGTCAGCGGCGGCGTGCCCGGGTGCCGTGGGCGAAGTGGGCGAGGTGAGTGACGTGCCGGACGACCGGCGCCTGCGGTGCGCCCCTCGCACCGGCTGTTCCCCTGAAGATCCGCACAAGAGCCCCCGTTCCCCCGTTCAGGCCGTCGGCAAGGCGGTGGCACCGGCCCCGGGGCGCAGTGCCCCGGACACCGTGAACCGAACGGGTGCTCCCGGTGCGAACACCTTACGGACGACTACCGCAAGGGTGGACCCGCCACCGCCGCCGCGCAAGGTGCCTGCGGGGTCCTTCCCCCACGGCCCGACCGTACTGTGCCACTTCGGGCCCACGGGTAACGGTGGGTCAGACGCTCTTGGGGGCGCCGTCGCTGCCGCCGGACGGCTGGTCCAGCCAGGAGTCGTCGGTGCTGAGCCCGAGCAGCTTGCGCACCGCCTTCTGCTGGTCGTAGCCGCGGTGCTTGTCCGACTCGGCCAGCGCCCGGGCCAGGTCGTCCGGTCCGGTGGGCTGGGCGGCCCGCTGCAGCGCCGGGAGGCGCAGCTTCAGCTCGGTCAGCTGGGCGTCCACCGCCGGGCCGACCGCCGGGTCCCAGCCGCCCTGCAGCGCGGCCGTCTGGTCCTGCAGCACCTTGACCATGGCGGCCGCCCACTCGCGGTAGCCGGCCGGGTCGTCGGCGACCGCGCCGGTCGGGCGCCGACTGCCCTCCTCGTCGATGGCGTCCATCGCCTTGAGGTAGCGGTACTGGGCGCTGGTGGTGTTGCGCACGTCCAGCCGCATCGAGCCGGTGTGCTGCTTGCCCGGCTCGGTGAGGAAGCAGGTGGTGGTGCGCTCGCCGGAGTCCCAGCCGTCCCGCTCCGGGTAGAAGTAGTGCACCACCATGCCGTCGGGGACCGCCCAGTCGTCCATCGAGTAGTCCCGGGAGTACCGCTCGCAGAGCGGTCCGGCCTGGCGGCGGCGCTCGGCCTCGTCCGGGTAGGCGGAGCCGGTGAGCTGCAGCGAGCCGACCACCTCGCCGTCGTGCGCCCCGCTGCACGGCACCTTGCGCACCAGGTTGCCGGCCCGGTCGAAGCAGTCGCCGGTGAGCAGGTCGCGGGCGGCGACGGTCCCGTCGCCGCCGCTCCCGCCGTTCAGCGAGAAGTCGGAGTTGGCGTGCTTGCCGAGCTGGCCCAGGGTGGCGAAGGCGCCGACGATCGAGAGCACCAGGGCGGCGACCGCCAGGCCGGTGCCGCGCTGGCCGCCGCGCCGGCGGATCTGGTTCAGCGCACCGATCGCCAGGCCCAGCCCGACCGGCCAGAGGAAGCAGGTGAGCGAGGTGACCAGGGCGCCGATGGCCAGGCCGTTGGTGCCGGGCGGCATCGGCGGCGGGGCGGGCCAGGCCGGGTAGCCCGGGTAGCCGCCGGGCGGCTGGGCACCGTAGGGCGGGTAACCGCCGGCCGACTGGGCACCGTAGGGCGGGTAGCCACCGGCCGGCGGGTACGGGGCCGGGTACGGCTGCGGCTGCGGCGGGGCGCCGGGGACGGTCTGGTAGGGCGGGTACGGGGCCGGGGCGGGGGCGGGCTGGCCGTAGGGGTCCTGCGGCGGCTGCGGGGGCTGCGGCGCGGCGTCCTGCGGCGGGTGGACGTCGTGCGGCGGGGCGTCCTGCGGCGGCTGCGGCCGGGCCCGGTCGGGGTGCTCTCCCCCGGCGCCCTCCGGTGCCAGGTCCTGCGGCCCGCCCGCTGGCTGCTCCTGTTCCGCCGTCATTCGGTCCCCCGCGCTTCAGTTCGATGACTGGCGGGACTCTAGTCCACCCCGCAGGCCGCCCCACCTGCGACCCCACCCGTCAACCCCGGGCCAGCACCTCCCCGTGCAGCACCGCGAACCAGCCGTCCGGCTCCACCGTCCAGCGCCGCCAGCCCTCGGCGATCGCGGCCAGCTCCGCCTCGGTGGCGAAGCCCTCGGCCAGGGCGGTGCGGGCCATCCCCGAGGAGGTGGTCCGGTCGGCCCAGGACTCGCCCCACCACAGCCGCTCGCCGGGGGTGGCGAAGGTCCAGCTGGCACTGGACGCGGTCACCTCGGTGAAGCCGGCCGCCCGGGCCCAGGCCAGCAGCCGCCGGCCCGCGTCCGGCTCGCCGCCGTTGGCCCGGGCCGAGCGCCGGTACAGCGCCAGCCAGTCGTCCAGCTCCGGCAGTTCGGGGTACCAGGTCATCGCCCGGTAGTCCGCGTCGCGGGCCGCGACGACACCGCCGGGCGCGCTCACCCGGCGCATCTCGCGCAGTGCGGCCACCGGATCGGCCAGGTGCTGCAGCAGCTGGTGGGCGTGGACCACGTCGAACCCGCCGGACGGGTACGGCAGCGCCAGCACGTCGGCCACCGCGAACTCGATGTTCGTCAGGCCCCGCTCGGCCGCGTGCGCGGCGGCCTGGGCCACCACCTCGGCCGAGCTGTCCACCGCCACCACGCTGCCGGTCGGACCGACCAGTTCGGCCAGGTCGGCGGAGATGGTGCCCGGGCCGCAGCCCACGTCCAGCACCCGCTGACCCGGTGTCAGTGCGGGCAGCAGGTAGCCGGCGGAGTTGGCGGCGGTGCGGCTGCGGTGCGAGCGCAGCACGGCGGCGGTGTGGCCGTGCGTGTAGACGGCCTGCGGGTGCTGATGGTTCGTCATGCCCGGTGAGCCTAGCGGGCGTCTCACCAGTCAAGAAGATCTGTCTTGTTCAGTGAGACGGCGTTAGCATGGGGGCATGGGAAAGACCTATGAACGGATCGACGGCCGGCTGCGTGCGTTCATCGAGGCCCAGCCGCTCTTCTTCACCGCCTCCGCCCCGCTGGCCGGGGACGGCCACGTGAACGTCTCCCCCAAGGGCCGCTCCGGCACCCTCGTGGTGCTGGACGAGCTGACCCTCGCCTACCTGGACTTCGGCGGCAGCACCGCCGAGACCGTCGCCCACCTGCGGGAGAACGGCCGGATCACGCTGATGTGGTGCGCCTTCACCGGCCCGCCGACCGTGGTGCGGGTGCACGGCCGGGGGGAGGCGGTCTTCCGCGACGACCCGCGGTTCGCCGGGCTGCTCGCCCGCTTCCCGGCGGACGCCGACGGGGCCGGACTGCGCTGCGTGGTGCTGGTGCACGCCCAGCGGGTCAGCGACTCCTGCGGCTTCGCCGTGCCCTTCATGGACTACCGGGAGGACCGCTCGCTGCACGCCGACTTCTTCGACCGCAAGACCGACCCGGAGTTCGCCGAGTACTGCGCCGGCAAGCCGTACAACGTCACCAGCGTGGACGGCCTGCCGGCCCTGCCGCTGCCGCTCCCGCCACGGCCGTAGCCTTGGCCGGGTGACCCGACCGCATGTACTGCTGAGCGCCGCGATGTCGATCGACGGCTACCTGGACGACGCCTCGCCCGAACGCCTGCTGCTCTCCAACCCGGCCGACTTCGACCGGGTGGACGAGCTGCGGGCGGGCTGCGACGCGATCCTGGTCGGCTCCACCACGCTGCGCCGGGACAACCCGCGGCTGCTGGTGAACGACCCGGCGCGGCGGGCCGCCCGGGAGGCCGCCGGCCGGCCCGGGTACCCGCTCAAGGTGACGCTCAGCGCGAGCGGCGGGCTCGGGCCCGAGCTGCGGTTCTGGCACACCGGCGGCGCGAAGCTGGTGTACGCCGGGGAGGCGGCCGCGCCCGGGCTGCGGTCCGCGCTCGACGGCCTGGCCGAGGTGGTCGCGCTGGACCTGGGCGCCGGACTCGGACCGCTGCTGGACGACCTGGGCCGGCGCGGGGTGCGGCGGTTGATGGTGGAGGGCGGCGGCTCGGTGCACACCCAGTTCCTGGCCCAGGGACTGGCCGACGAGCTGCAGTTGGCGGTGGCCCCGCTGCTGGTCGGGGACGCCGGCGCGCCCCGGTTCGTCGGTCCCGCCGCCTTCCCCGGGGGCAGCACCCGGCGGCTGCGGCTGCTGGAGGCCCGTACCGTCGGGGACGTCGTCCTGCTGCGCTACGCCCCGAAGGAGTCCGCATGACCCGGGAAACCGACCTGGCCTTCCTGACCCGCGCGATCGAGCTCTCCCGGCAGTGCCCGCCGGCCGCCGGCGCCTTCTCGGTGGGCGCGGTGCTGGTCGGCGCGGACGGCACCGTGCTGGCCGAGGGCCACAGCCGCGAGGGCGATCCGGTGGTGCACGCCGAGGAGTCGGCCCTGGCCAAGCTGCCGGCCGACGACCCGCGGCTGCGCACCGCCACCCTGTACAGCTCGCTGGAGCCGTGCAGCCGGCGCGCCTCCCGGCCCAGGCCGTGCGCCCAGTTGGTGCTGGCGGCCGGCATCCCGCGGGTGGTGGTGGCCTGGCGCGAGCCGGACCTGTTCGTCACCGGCTGCGAGGGGATCGCCCTGCTGCAGGAGGCCGGGGTGGAGGTGGTGGAGCTCCCGGAGCTGGCCGCGGCCGCCCGTGAGGTGAACCGGCACCTTTTTGTATCCTGAAGGAACATAACTGTCCTTCCCCTGGAGCCACCGCATGCCTGCCACCGTGCTGTCCGCCCGCGCCCTGCTGCTCGACATGGACGGGACCCTGGTCAACTCCGACGCGGTGGTCGAGCGCTGCTGGCGCCGCTGGGCCGCGCGCCAGGGGCTGGACGGCGACGCGGTGATGCGGGTGGTGCACGGCCGCCAGGGCCACCTGTCGATGGCGATCCTGCTGCCGGACCGCCCGGTGGAGCAGAACCTGGCGGAGAACCGGGCGATGCTCGCCGAGGAGACCGCGGACACCGAGGGGATCGTCGAGGTCCCGGGCGCCGCCGCCTTCCTGGCCGCCCTGGCCGAGCTGCCGCACGCCCTGGTCACCTCGGCCGACGAGGCGCTGGCCCGGGTCCGGATGGGCGCGGCCGGCCTGCCGTTCCCGGCGCTGGCCGTCACCGCGGAGCAGGTCGGCGCCAGCAAGCCGGACCCGGAGGGCTTCCTGAAGGCCGCCGCCGAGCTGGGCGTCGACCCGGCCGACTGCCTGGTCTTCGAGGACTCCGAGGCCGGCATCGCGGCGGGCCGGGCGGCTGGCATGCGGGTGGTCGGGGTCGGCCCGCGGGCCGCCGCGCACCGGCCCGACGCGCACGTGGCGGACCTGACCGCCATCCGGATCACCCCCGGCGTGGACGGCACCCTGCAGCTGTCCCTCTGACCCACACTGGACCGCATGCCCCCGCTGGTCCGCACCCGCCGCGTCTACGATCCGCCCGAGCCGGCCGACGGCCACCGCGTCCTGGTCGACCGGCTCTGGCCGCGCGGCCTCGCCAAGGAACGCGCCGGCCTCGACGAGTGGGCCAAGGACCTGGCCCCCTCCACCGGGCTGCGCCACTTCCTGCACGACGCCCCCGACACCCGCGCCGCCGAGTTCGCCACCCGCTACCGCGCCGAACTCACCACCCCCGAGGCCCGCACCCACCTGACCGCCCTGCGCGCCCACCCGGTCCTCACCCTGCTCACCGCCGGCCGCGACCCGCACGCCCACCACGTCGCGGTGCTGACGGAGCTGCTGACGCAGGACCAGGGGTAGCGCGGCGGCGGGCGGGACCCGGTCACCCCGGAACGACACCGGTGCCCGGCCTCCCCAGGGAGAGCCGGGCACCGGTGCGCACTCAGTAGTGGTAGCGGGCAGCGAGGATGACGATGGCGGTGTCCGTGACCACCTACACCAGTCGTGGCGGCCCGGCACACCTCCTGGCGGTCCGTCACACGTTGAAGCGGAACTCCACCACGTCGCCGTCCTGCATGACGTAGTCCTTGCCCTCGATGCGGGACTTGCCCTTGGCGCGGGCCTCCGGGATCGAGCCGCAGGCGACCAGGTCGTCGAAGGAGACGATCTCGGCCTTGATGAAGCCGCGCTGGAAGTCGGTGTGGATGACGCCGGCGGCCTCGGGGGCGGTGGCACCCTTCTTGATGGTCCAGGCGCGCACCTCCTTGGGGCCGGCGGTCAGGTAGGTCTGCAGGCCCAGGGTGTCGAAGCCGACCCGGCCCAGGGTGGCCATGCCGGGCTCCTCCTGGCCCATCGACTGGAGCAGTTCGAGCGCCTCGTCGTCGTCCATGCCGATCAGCTCGGACTCGATCTTGGCGTTCAGGAAGATCGCCTCGGCGGGGGCGACCAGCTCGCGCAGCTTGTCCTTGAAGGCGTCGTCGGTCAGCTCGTCCTCGTCCACGTTGAACACGTAGAGGAACGGCTTGGTGGTGAGCAGGTGCAGCTCGCGGACCGAGGAGGCGTCGAAGCCGACCTCGAAGAGGGTCTTGCCGGACTCCAGCACCTTCTGCGCGGCCTCGGCGGCGGCAGCGGCGGCCGCCGACTCCTTCTTCAGCCGGGACTCCTTCTGCAGCCGCGGCAGCACCTTCTCGATGGTCTGCAGGTCGGCCAGGATCAGCTCGGTGTTGATGGTCTCGATGTCGTCCTTGGGCGAGACCTTGCCGTCCACGTGGACCACGTCCGGGTCCTCGAAGGCCCGGATGACCTGGCAGATCGCGTCCGACTCGCGGATGTTGGCGAGGAACTTGTTGCCCAGGCCCTCGCCCTCCGAGGCGCCGCGGACGATGCCCGCGATGTCCACGAAGTCGACGGTGGCGGGCAGGATCCGCTCCGAGCCGAAGATCTTGCCCAGCACCGCGAGGCGCGGGTCCGGGACGCCGACCACGCCGACGTTCGGCTCGATGGTGGCGAACGGGTAGTTGGCCGCCAGGACGTCGTTCTTGGTCAGGGCGTTGAACAGGGTCGACTTGCCGACGTTCGGCAGGCCGACGATTCCGATCGTGAGCGACATGAAGCGAGATCCCGTGGGCTTGGAGGGCGTGGAGCGGCACCGTACGGGCCGACTGCCGATTCTACGGGGCGGCGCGCCCGCCCACTCCAGGCCCGCCCGGCGGGGTGACACGCCGGACACGGACATGTCTTGCGCCGTCATTACCCAAGGTGAGGTTAATCCGACCGTACGTTGAGTCCGTGGAGCAGAGCATCCGTACCCAGCCGCCCGGGCCCCGCCCCCGACCGCCGGCCGGCGGCCCGGGCCGCGAGGCCGCCGTACCGGGGCCCGCCGGGCCCCGCGACGCCGTCGCCGCACGGCCGCCCCGACTGCGCCCGACCGGCGGCGGGCCGGCGCTGGCCGCCCGGCTGCGCCGGCGGCTCGGCGGGGCGGGCGGGGCCGGTGGCAGGCGCCCCGGGCCGCCGACCCGGCTGACCGGGGTGGGCACCGGGGTGCTCTCCGTGGTCGGCACCCTCGGTTTCGCGCTGCTGGACCGGCTGCTGTTCGGCGGGCTCGGGGTGCTGTTCGGCCTGGGCTTCGTCTTCGTCTGCTTCCAGACGGCGGTGCGGGTGCGGCTGGCCGACCTGCCGGCCGCGCCGATCGCCGGGCCGCTCTCCTTCGCGCTGGCGCTGGCGCTGCTCGGACCGGTCGCGATGTCGGGGCTGGTCGGGCACCTGCTGGCGCTGTGCAGCGGGCTGGCCGTGCGGGCCGGCTGGCTGTTCTGCGGCACCGGGCTGGCGGCGGCGATCGTCGGCGCCCGGTTCGTGGCCCAGCGCCGGATCCGCCGCTCCCGGTAGGCCGGATCCGCCGCTCCCGGGGAGGCCGCCGCGGCCCGACCGGCTCCGTGTCGGGCCGGCTCCGTGTCGGGGCTCATCCGTGTCAGGCAGGCTCCCCGGCGGACCGTCCCGGCGTCAGACCGCCTCCGCCGCCGCCATCGCCGCGCCCACGATCCCGGCGTCGTTGCGCAGTTCGGCCGGCACCACCGTGGCCGCCCGCTCCTTGAGCAGCGGCAGGAACTTCTCGTGCTTGCGGCTGACGCCGCCCCCGATGATCAGCAGCTGCGGCCAGAACAGCCGCTCCACCAGGTCCAGGTACTCGTCCAGCCGGACCGCCCACTCCTCCCAGGTCAGCTGGTGCCGCTCGCGCGCCGCCGAGGAGGCCCGCCGCTCCGCGTCCTTGCCGCGCAGCTCCAGGTGGCCCAGCTCGGTGTTGGGCACCAGCGCCCCGTCCACGAACAGCGCGCTGCCGATCCCGGTGCCGAAGGTGAGCACCAGCACCACCCCGCGCCGGTCGCGCCCGGCGCCGAACCGGACCTCGGCCAGCCCGGCCGCGTCCGCGTCGTTGAGCAGCACGCACGGGCGGCCCAGCGCCTCGCTGAACCGCTGCTCGGCAGCCAGGTCGAGCCAGCCCGGGTCCACGTTGGCCGCGGTGCGGGTGTGCCCGGACACCACCACCCCGGGGAAGGTCAGGCCCACCGGGCCCTGGTGGTCGAAGTGGTCCACCACCTCGCCGACCGCGGCGATCACCGCGTCCGGGGCCGACGGCTGCGGGGTGAGCACCTTGTACCGGGGCTCGGCGAGCGCGCCGGCCGCCAGGTCCACCGGGGCGCCCTTGATCCCCGATCCGCCGATGTCCACGCCGAAAACCGCGGTCACGTCGCCACTCCTCGCTCGGTCCCGGCTCTCACGGTAGGGGAGCCGGGCCGCGGCGGCAGCTCGGAAAGCGACGCAGTGTCACCTGATCCCGGCTCAGAGCTTGCCGGCCGCCTCGGCGCGCAGGTCGCGGCGCAGCTCCTTGGGGAGCGAGAAGGTCAGCGTCTCCTCGGCGGTGCGCACGGTCTCCACGTCGCCGAAGCCGCGCTCGGCCAGCCAGGCCAGCACGCCCTGGACCAGGATCTCCGGCACCGAGGCACCGCTGGTCAGGGCGACCGTGGTGACGCCCGCCAGCCAGGCCTCGTCCAGCTCCTCGGCGAAGTCCACCAGGTGGGCCGCCTTGGCGCCGTACTCCAGGCCGACCTCGACCAGGCGCACCGAGTTGGAGGAGTTCTTGGAGCCGACCACGATCAGCAGGTCGGCCTCGGAGGCGATCTGCTTGACCACCACCTGGCGGTTCTGGGTGGCGTAGCAGATGTCGTCGCTGGGCGGCGAGACCAGCAGCGGGAAGCGCTTCTTCAGCTCGCCGACGGTGGCCATGGTCTCGTCGACCGAAAGGGTGGTCTGGGAGAGCCAGACGACCTTGGACTCGTCGCGCACCTGCACGTTGGCCACGTCCTCGGCGCCGTCCACCAGGTGGATCCGGTCCGGGGCCTCGCCCATGGTGCCGATGACCTCCTCGTGGCCCTCGTGGCCCACCAGCAGGATGTCGTAGTCCTCGTCGGCGAACCGGACCGCCTCCTTGTGCACCTTGGTGACGAGGGGGCAGGTGGCGTCGATGGTGGCGAGCTTGCCGGCCTTCGCCTCGTCGTGCACCGAGGGGGCCACGCCGTGCGCCGAGAAGACCACGATCGAGCCCTCGGGCACCTCCTCCGTCTCGTCGACGAAGATCGCGCCCTGCTTCTCCAGGGTCTGCACGACGTACTTGTTGTGGACGATCTGCTTGCGGACGTAGATCGGCGCCCCGTACTGCTCCAGGGCCTTCTCCACGGCGATGACGGCGCGGTCGACGCCCGCGCAGTAGCCCCGGGGGGCGGCGAGCAGGACGCGGCGCTGAGCGGTGGTCGACATGCCCCTATCGTACGGGCGGCCCGCCCACCGGCCGCAGCCGCGCCGGTACCGCGTCATTTCCGGCCCCGACCGGAGCCGGGTGGTCAAATCTGACCCGTGAGCGATCGACCGGTCCCGCCCGCGGCCGCGCCGCCGCGCGGCGGGCTGCGCCGCAGCCTGGGCCTGCGCGACCTGGTGGTCTACGGACTGCTCTTCATCGCCCCGATGGCCCCGGTGGGCGTCTTCGGGGTGCTGGACGCCAGGAGCCGCGGCGCGGTGGCCGCGGTCTACCTGGTGGCCACCGCCGCGATGGGCCTCACCGCCCACTCCTACGCCCAGATGGTGCGCGCGGTGCCGCGGACCGGCTCGGTCTTCGCCTACGCCCGGGCCGGGCTCGGCGAGCGGACCGGCTTCGTGGCCGGCTGGATGGCGATGCTGGACTACCTGCTGATCCCGGCGGTGGCCTACCTCTTCTCCAGGATCGCGCTGCACGCCCTGGTGCCGCAGTTCTCCCGCTGGTCCTTCACCGCGCTCGCGGTGCTGGTCACCACCGCGCTCAACCTGGCCGGGGTGCGCACCGCGGCGGTGGCGGGCTTCGCCGTGCTGGTGCTGGAACTGGCCGTGCTCGCGGTCTTCCTGGTGGCGGCCGTGGTGGTGCTGGCCCGGGACGGGGCGGTCCGGCCGGTGCTCTCGCCGCTGACCGGGACCGGGGGCTTCGACCTGGGTGCGGTGCTCGGCGCGGTGAGCGTGGCGGTCCTCTCCTACCTGGGGTTCGACGCGATCGCCTCCTTCGTCGAGGAGGCCGTCGGCGCCTCGGCGGCGGTGGCCCGGGCGCTGCTGCTCTGCCTGCTGCTGGCCGGCGCCCTGTTCCTCGCCCAGACCTACCTGGCCGCGCTGCTCGAACCGCTCACCCCCGAGCAGCTGGCCGAGCAGCCGGCCCTGCAGGGCGCCGCCTTCTACGACACGGTCGAGGGGTCGATCGGCCACTGGCTGCACACCCTGGTGGCGGCGAGCAAGGCGATCGGGGCCGCCTTCGCGGCGCTGGCCGGGCAGGCGGCGGCGGGGCGGCTGCTCTACGCGATGGGCCGGGAGGGCCGGCTGCCGGCCCGGCTCGGCCTGGTCGACCCGGAGTCGGGCGTCCCGCGCCGCGCGCTGCTGGTGTCGGCACTGGTCACCCTGGCCGCCGCGGTCTGGGCCTCGACCCGGGACGACGGGCTGGACCGGCTCACCTCGGTGGTGGACGTCGGCGCGCTGACCGCCTTCGTGCTGCTGCACGCCTCGGTGATCGGCTGGTACACCGTCAGGAACGGCTCCCGGGACCGGGTCCGGCACCTGCTGCTCCCGCTGCTGGGGATCGCGGTGATCGTCGCGGTGCTGTGGCGGGCCTCCGGCACCGCGCAGCTGGTCGGCGCGGTCTGGCTGGCGCTCGGACTCGCGGTGCTGCTGCTGCGGCGGCCCACCCGTGTCGGCGGCCGGCGCTAGCCTCGTAGCCATGGCCAATCCCAGCTCCCCCGAAACCCCGCTCCCGGTCGGCAAGGTCTCCCAACTGATCGGCGGCTGGGTGGACCGGTTGGGCGCGGTCTGGGTGGAGGGGCAGATCACCCAGCTGAGCCGTCGGCCCGGGATGCAGTTCCTGACCCTGCGTGACGTGGAGCAGGACGTCTCGCTGGGCGTCACCTGCTTCCGCTCGGTGATCGAGCCGCTGGCCGACACCCTGCACGAGGGCTCCCGGGTCCTGGTGCACGCCAAGCCCGAGTGGTACACCGCGCGCGGCACCCTGACGCTGCGGGCCACCGAGATCCGGCTGGTGGGCCTGGGCGAGCTGCTGGCCCGGCTGGAGCAGCTGAAGCGGCGGCTCGGCGGCGAGGGGCTGTTCGCGGCCGAGCACAAGAAGCCGCTGCCCTTCCTGCCGCACTGCGTGGGCCTGGTCACCGGCCGGGCCTCGGCCGCCGAGCGGGACGTGCTGGAGGTGGCCCGGCGGCGCTGGCCGCAGGTCCGCTTCGAGGTGCGCAACGTGCTGGTGCAGGGCCCGCAGGCGGCCGGCCAGGTGGCCCGGGCGGTGCGCGAGCTGGACGAGCACCCCGAGGTGGACGTGATCGTGGTGGCCCGCGGCGGCGGCAGCGTGGAGGACCTGTTGCCGTTCTCCGACGAGGAGCTGTGCCGCACCGTCTTCGCCGCCCGCACCCCGGTGGTCAGCGCGATCGGGCACGAGCCCGACCAGCCGCTGCTGGACTGGGTGGCCGACCTGCGGGCCGCCACCCCGACCGACGCCGCCAAGCGGGTGGTGCCGGACGTCGGCGAGGAGCAGGCCCGGGTGCGCCAGCTGCGCGACGCGGCCCGCCGGCTGGTCGCCGACCTGGTGCGGCGCGAGCAGTCGGGGCTGGCCGGGGTGCGCAGCCGTCCGGTGCTGGCCGCCCCGCACCGGCTGCTGGGCGAGCGCGAGCAGGAGCTGACCGGGCTGCGCGACCGGGCCCGGCGCACCCTCGGGCACCGGTTGGACCGCGCCGAGTCGGACCTGGGCCACACCCTGGCCCGGGTGGTGGCGCTCTCCCCCGCGGCCACCCTGGAGCGCGGGTACGCGGTGCTGCAGCAGCCGGACGGCCGGGTGGTGACCGACCCGGCCCAGCTGGCGGAGGGCGCCGCGCTGCACGCCCGGGTGGCCGGCGGCGGCTTCGAGGTGCGGGTGGACCGGCTGCCGACCCGGGACTGAACCGCGGGTTCTGTCGGGCCCAGCCTCTACGCTGGGCGCATGGCTGACCAGGAGAGCGCGAGCACCGAGAACGAGCTGGGGTACGAGCAGGCCCGGGACGCCCTGATGGAGGTGGTCCGCCAGCTGGAGACCGGCGGCACCTCGCTGGAGGAGTCGCTGGCGCTGTGGGAGCGCGGCGAGCGGCTGGCCAAGGTCTGCCAGCGCCGGCTGGACGGCGCCCGGGCCCGGCTGGACGCCGCCCTGGCGGCCGAGCAGGACGGCGGCCCGGAGGCCACGCAGTAGCCGGTCGTACCCGACGCAGCACGCGATGTGATGACTGTCACATCAATCGCGGGAATGGTTGAAAGTTCACTCAAGTTGGACGAGGAGGTGCGCGGCGTCCGGCCGCCCACCGCCACTGACTCACCAGCCTTGAGGTGCCCACCATGACCAACCCCGCGCTCGCGCTCGACTCCGCCGCCCAGGACCTGCTCTTCCGTGAGGCCCGGACCGCCAACACGTTCACCGACGAGCCGGTCACCGACGAGCAGCTGCAGGCCGTCTACGACCTGGTCAAGTACGCCCCGACCGCGTTCAACCAGCAGGCCCTGCGGGTGGTCCTGGTCCGCTCGGCCGAGGCCCGCGAGCGCCTGGTCGCGCACATGGCCGACGGCAACAAGGCCAAGACCCTGAGCGCCCCGCTGGTCGCCGTGCTGGCCGCCGACAACGAGTTCCACGAGGAGCTGCCGACCCAGTTCCCGGCGTTCCCGCAGGCCAAGGACGTGTTCTTCAGCGAGCGCGCGGTGCGCGAGGGCTCGGCCCGGTTCAACGGCGCGATCCAGGTCGGCTACTTCATCATCGGCGTGCGCGCCGCCGGCCTGGCCGCCGGCCCGATGACCGGCTTCGACGCCGAGGGCATCAACAAGGAGTTCTTCGGCGACGGCGAGCACTCGGTGCTGGCCGTGGTCAACATCGGCAAGCCGGGCGCGGACGCCTGGTACCCGCGCAGCCCGCGGCTGGCCTACGACGAGGTCGTCACCACCGTCTGACCCGTCGCACCGCACGGCAGAGGGCCCGACCCCCTTGGGGGTCGGGCCCTCGCCGCGTCCGGGTCTCAGGGCCGCAGCGCCTGGGCCAGCTGCTCCAGCTCCGCGTAGGAGGCGGAGCCGGCCACCAGCGTGGTGGCGCTGCCGCTGGTCTCGGTCACCGCGCGGTAGCGGTCGCCCTGGTAGCGGTCCCAGGACTGGCCGGCGATGGTCGAGCCGCCGTCCGGGGCGAAGCCGGCCACCACGGTCTTGAGCAGGTCGCCCTTCGGCTCGTCGCTCTGCTCCACCGAGGCGTACTTGCCGTCGGGGGTGACGAAGCCCAGGTGCCAGCCGGCGTGCCCGGTGGCGTCCTTCTGGTAGGTCACCGAGGTGGCCCGCCACTTGTCGGAGAGGCCCTCGGGGGCCAGCACGGGGTACGGCGCCGCGCGCTTGGCCGAGGCCAGCGCCGCGCTGTAGTCGACCACCTTGACCGGGTCCCCGTTGCCGCTGTGCGGGATCGTCAGATACGCCACCAGGGCCACGCCCATGACGGCGACCATCGACAGGACCATGTCCCGGACCGTCTGCCGCCCTCTCATGCCACCTTTGCCTGCCACCCCCACATGGTGACCCATCCCGCCCGGCACACCGACCACCGGGGTCGCCCCGACGCCCGTGCGCCACCCGTCGGCGCAGGTGGGCGGGACCCGCGCCACAGACAGCCCCGCAGCACACAGATACGATCGGGGGACCCTCATTTGCAGCACTCGACCCGACAGTGGTCGAGCGCTCACTGGCCGTCGCGTACAGAGAGGTAACGACGATGACCACGCAGCACCCCTCCCACCTCCCGCGCTCCCTGGAGGTAGCGCCGGAGGCACCGGACCGGAACCTCGCCCTGGAGCTCGTCCGGGTCACCGAGGCAGCGGCCATGGCGGCCGGCCGCTGGGTCGGCCGGGGCGACAAGAACGGCGCCGACGGCGCCGCAGTGAAGGCCATGCGCACCCTCGTCTCCACCGTCTCGATGAACGGCGTCGTCGTCATCGGCGAGGGCGAGAAGGACGAGGCCCCGATGCTCTACAACGGCGAGCGGGTCGGCGACGGCACCGGCGCCGAGTGCGACGTCGCCGTGGACCCGGTGGACGGCACCACGCTGACCGCCAAGGGCATGAACAACGCGGTCGCGGTCCTCGCCGTGGCCGACCGCGGCACCATGTTCGACCCCAGCGCGGTCTTCTACATGGACAAGCTGGTCTGCGGCCCCGAGGCGGCCGACTTCGTGGACATCACCGCCCCGCCGGCGGTGAACATCCGCCGGGTGGCCAAGGCCAAGGGCATGTCCGTCGAGGACGTGACCGTGGTGGTCCTGGACCGCCCGCGCCACAGCGACCTGATCAAGGAGATCCGCGAGGCGGGCGCCCGGATCAAGTACATCTCCGACGGCGACGTGGCCGGCGCCATCATGGCGGCCCGCGAGGGCACCGGCGTGGACCTGCTGATGGGCGTCGGCGGCACCCCCGAGGGCATCATCGCGGCCTGCGCGATGAAGTGCATGGGCGGTGTGATCCAGGGCCGGCTGTGGCCCAAGGACGAGGCCGAGAAGCAGAAGGCGCTCGACGCCGGCCACGACCTCAGCCGGGTGCTCACCACCAACGACCTGGTCAGCGGCGAGAACGTGTTCTTCGTCGCCACCGGCATCACCGACGGCGAGCTGCTGCGCGGCGTGCACTACCGCCAGGCGACCGCCACCACCAGCTCGCTGGTGATGCGCTCGAAGAGCGGCACGATCCGCCAGATCGACTCCACCCACAAGCTCGCCAAGCTGCGGGCCTACAGCGCGATCGACTTCGACCGCGCCAACTGACGGGTCCGGGCGGGGTCGGGCAGCCGGTTCAGCCGGCTATCCGGCCCCGCTCGCGCGGTACCGGGAGCAGGGTCGGCTCGGCCACCCGGCGCCGGCGGCGGGCCAGCACCACCCGGCGCTCGGCCGCGGTCAGCCCGCCCCACACCCCGTACGGCTCCGGCTGGGCGAGCGCGTGCTCGCGGCAGGCGAGCAGTACCGGGCAGCCGGCGCAGACCTGCTTGGCGTGCTCCTCGCGGGCCAACCGGGCCGCGGTCGGCTCCTTGGAGGGGGCGAAGAAGAGGCCGGCCTCGTCCCGGCGGCAGGCCGCCAGGGTGTGCCAGGGGTTCTCCTCCGACGGGTCGAGCGAGCCCACCGGTTGCCCGCCGGCCGGACCGCGCCGGGCGGTGGTGCGGATCACACCGGTGGTGCTGGGCTCGATCGGGTGCAGCACGGCGACTCCTGACACAGCTCGGGAATGGCTCGCGTCACGGCTCGGCTGCCGTCCCGAGTGAGTTCCGACGCCGTTCTGACCGTAGCCGTTCAAAATCGATGTGCCCCAGGAACTACCCCACGCAATCCCGGTTCATGCACACCGTGTTCACCCGGCCACTGCCTGCACTCGTGCCAACCCCGAGTGCCTCGTCGGGAGTTGACGGAACATGAGGTTCCGCGGCGCGGTCGGCCGCCGAACCCGCCGGTCAGGCGCCGATCTGGCGGCGCACCCACTCCTTGAGCTTCTTGCCGCGGCGCGCCTTGGCGTCGCAGCCGCCGAACACCGCCACGCCCTTGACCCGGACCACCGGGGCGTAGGGGTCGGCCGCGGTCTGCTCGCGCACGTCGAAGCCGCCGAAGATGCCCACCCCGCTGCCGACCAGGGTGACGTTCTCCGGCACCCGGATCGACACCCCGCCGCAGAAGGTGGAGACCTCGATCAGCACCTCGGGCGACTCGAAGACCGCGTCGGACAGGTCCAGCGAGATCCCGCCGAACGCGGCCGTGGCCCGGATGTGCGAACCGACCCGCCAGCGGCCCTTGCGGTCCACCCCGCCGAAGATCGCCAGCAGGTTGGACGACTCGTCGCGGGCCGGCGGCAGCGGGGCCTGCGCCGGGCGCGGCGCCTGGGCCGGCGCGGCCGGGTGGCTGGGCAGGTCGCGGGTGAGCGGGGCCAACTCGCCCAGGGTCCTGGCGGAGTAGGCGGCCTCGATCCGGTCGGAGTGCTCCTCGACCGTCAGCCTCCCCTCGGCGTACGCGTCGCGCAGGAGTTCGGCGACCCGCTCGCGGTCGGCGTCCGAGGCCCGCAGGTCGGCCTCGGCGACCCGGGTCGCGGGGGGCTGCGGCTGGTTCACGGGTACGGGCTGGTCCGACGGCGACGGATTCGTGTCCACGGTCACAGCCTAGGGGGTGAGCCCCCGCGGACGGGAGACGAGATCTACTCTGGAACGCGCTTCGCCGACGCAGCACCACAGACCCCGTGAAGGACCTCGCATGGCACCCACGCCCGACTTCGCCTACTCCGACCTCCTGCCGCTCGGGGCCGACCCCACCCCGTACCGCAAGCTGACCTCGGAGGGCGTGAGCACCTTCGAGGCGAACGGCCGGACCTTCCTGCAGGTCGAGCCGGAGGCGCTGCGGCTGCTGACCGCGGAGGCCATGCACGACATCTCGCACTACCTGCGCCCGGCCCACCTGGCCCAGCTGCGCCGGATCCTGGACGACCCCGAGGCCAGCCCGAACGACCGCTTCGTGGCGCTGGACCTGCTGAAGAACGTCAACATCTCGGCCGGCGGCATCCTGCCGATGTGCCAGGACACCGGCACCGCGATCGTGATGGGCAAGCGCGGCCAGCAGGTGCTGACCGCGGGTCAGGACGAGGCGGCGATCGCCCGCGGCGTCTTCGACGCCTACACCAAGCTGAACCTGCGCTACTCCCAGATGGCGCCGGTCACCATGTGGGACGAGAAGAACACCGGCACCAACCTGCCCGCGCAGATCGAGCTGTACGCCACCGACGGGGACGCCTACAAGTTCCTCTTCATGGCCAAGGGCGGCGGCAGCGCCAACAAGTCGTACCTGTACCAGGAGACCAAGGCGATCCTCAACGAGTCGTCGATGCTCTCCTTCCTGGAGCAGAAGATCCGCTCGCTGGGCACCGCGGCCTGCCCGCCGTACCACCTGGCCATCGTGGTCGGCGGCACCAGCGCCGAGTTCGCGCTGAAGACCGCCAAGTACGCCTCCGCGCACTACCTGGACAACCTGCCCACCGGCGGCGACGCGAAGACCGGCCACGGCTTCCGCGACCTGGAGCTGGAGCAGAAGGTCTTCGAGCTGACCCAGAAGATCGGCATCGGCGCCCAGTTCGGCGGCAAGTACTTCTGCCACGACGTGCGGGTGATCCGCCTGCCCCGGCACGGTGCCTCGCTGCCGGTGGCGATGGCGGTCTCCTGCTCCGCCGACCGCCAGGCGCTGGGCAAGATCACGGCCGAGGGCGTCTTCCTGGAGCAGCTGGAGACCGACCCGGCGAAGTACCTGCCGGAGACCACCGACGAGCACCTGGACGACGCGGTGGTCCGGGTCGACCTCAACCGCCCGATGGCCGAGGTCCGCGCGGAGCTGTCGAAGTACCCGGTGAAGACCCGCCTCTCGCTCACCGGCACGCTGGTGGTGGCCCGCGACATCGCGCACGCCAAGATCAAGGAGCGGCTGGACGCCGGCGAGGGCATGCCGCAGTACCTCAAGGACCACCCGGTCTACTACGCCGGCCCGGCCAAGACCCCCGAGGGCTTCGCCTCCGGCTCCTTCGGCCCGACCACGGCCGGCCGGATGGACTCCTACGTGGACCAGTTCCAGGCGGCCGGCGGCTCCCTGGTGATGCTGGCCAAGGGCAACCGCTCCAAGCAGGTCACCCAGGCCTGTGCCAGCCACGGCGGCTTCTACCTCGGCTCGATCGGCGGCCCGGCGGCCCGGCTGGCCCAGGACTGCATCAAGAAGGTCGAGGTGCTGGAGTACCCCGAGCTCGGCATGGAGGCGGTCTGGCGGATCGAGGTCGAGGACTTCCCGGCCTTCATCGTGGTCGACGACAAGGGCAACGACTTCTTCGCCGAGGTCACCGACGGCCCGCTGATCACCAGCATCCGGGTCCGTTCCTGACCCAGCCCCCCAGGTGCCCCGGAACCGTCGGTTCCGGGGCACCGGCGTCCCCGGAAACAGTCGAGCCCCCGGGGTCCGGGGGCTCTGCGCGCGTAGTGTGGCTGGCCAACTACGCGGTGGGTTCAAGCCAAATAAGGGCTGGGGTCACTGGGTGTTGATGACGTCACCGAGCGGGCCGGGAGTGCCGGGAGAGGGCACCGGGCGGGCCGTCTCGGCCGGGGTCGCCACCGCGGGCACCGCCTGCTCGGCCGGGACGTCGGGCTCAATGTGCTGGTCGGCGGCCTGCCCCGTCGCCTGGACCGCGCCGGTCACCAGGCCCTCCAGCTCGTCGGACTGCGCCGGGAGGGCGATCGGAGTCTCGTTGTCGGCCATTGCCGAACCACCTTCCAAGGATTTCGTACCAAGCCGCCCCGGTCGGTCTGGCCGCGGCGTGGGGACAGTATCGTAGGGGTCGTTAAATGTCTTATAAACGGCCCTCCAGGTGCACAATCTGCCCCTTTTGCCCTTCCTGACCTGGCATTACCGCCCGACCATGGAAGGCAGCACTTCGAGGTTCGAAGTACCAGGCCTTCGGGGGACCCCTCTATGGAGCTTCAGGTAACGCCGCACAATGCCGTGCTGCGCTTCCAGGTGCTCGGACCCGTCCAGGCGTGGCGAGACGAGCAGCCGCTCGCGCTCGGATCACCGCAGCAGCAGGCCGTGCTGAGCGCGCTGCTGCTGCACCGCGGGCACCCGGTCACCACCCAGGAACTGGTCGACGGCCTCTGGGGCGAGCGGCCGCCGCAGCAGGCCGTGGCCGCTCTGCGTACGTACGTCTCACGCCTGCGCGCCGTGATCGAGCCAGGCCGCGAATCGCGCTCCCCGGCCCGCCTGTTGATCTCCGTGCAGGACGGGTACGCGCTGCGCATTCCGGACGAATCACTGGATATCTGGAGATTCGATTCACTGATCGCCGAGGCCACCCAGCACCGCCAGGAGAACCAGCCGGAGAAGGCCCATCAACTGCTGAGCTCCGCCCTCGCGCTCTGGGGGGGCCAACCGCTCTCCGGGATTCCGGGGCCGTACGCCGAGGCGCAGCGGCAGAACCTGCTGGAACTGCACATCGCGGCGCGCGAGGAGCGCGCCGCGACCGCGCTGGAGATCGGGCTGCACGCCGAGACGGTCTCGGAACTGAACCACCTCACCACGGAGCACCCGCTGCGCGAGCGGCTGCGCGAACTGCTGATGCTCGCGCTCTACCGCGGCGGCCGGCAGGCCGAGGCGCTCAGCGTCTACGCCGGAACCCGCAAGCTGCTGATCGACGAGCTCGGGGTGGAGCCCGGTGCGGGCCTGGCCGCGATGCACTCGCGAATCCTGTCGGCCGACCCGACCCTGATGGATTCCTTTTCGGAATCGCGAATTCCGAATAATGAGTCCGCGGTGCCCGCCCCGCCCAAGCCGCCGGCCCAGCTGCCCGCCGACGTCTCGGACTTCAGCGGCCGGACCGCACTGATCACGGACCTGCGCGCACTGCTGCGCCGGGCCTCCGGCCAGGCGGTGGTGGTCACCTCGCTCGCCGGGATCGGCGGCGTCGGCAAGACCACCCTGGCGGTGCACGTCGCGCACAGCGTGCGCGCGGAGTTCCCGGACGGCCAGCTCTACGTCGACCTGCGCGGGGTCAGCGCCACCCCCGCCGATCCGGCCGTGGTGCTGGGCGACTTCCTGTTCGCGCTCGGGGTCACCGACGCGCCGGAGTCCTTCGAGCAGCGGGTCGCCATGTACCGCTCGGCGCTGGCCGACCGGCGGATGCTGATCATGCTCGACAACGCCCGCGACGTGGACCAGGTCACCCCGCTGATCCCGGGCGTGGCCGGCTGCGCGGTGCTGGCCACCAGCCGCTCCCGCCTCGCCGGCCTGCCCGGCGCCAGCCTGTTCGACGTCGAGGAGCTGACCCCGGCGGAGGCGCTGCAGCTCTTCGGTGCGATCGCCGGCCGGCACCGGATCGAGGCCGAGCCCGAGGCCGCGATGGCTGTGGTCACCTCGTGCGGCTTCCTGCCGCTCGCGGTCCGGATCGCCGCCGCCCGCCTGGCCAGCCGGCCGCGCTGGAGCGTGGCGGACCTGGCCCGGCGGTTAGCGGACCAGCGGCGCCGGCTGGACGAGCTCCAGCTGGGCAACCTGGCGGTGGAGACCACCCTGGGCCTCGGGTACGGGCAGCTCAGCCCCGACGAGGCCCGCGCCTTCCGCCTGCTCGCCCTGGTCGACTGCCCCGACCTGCCGCTGTCCGCCGTCGCCGCACTGCTCGGCACCTCGGAGGACCGGGCCGAGGACCTGGCCGAGGCACTGGTCGAGGCGAACATGCTGGAGTGCTTCACCCCCGGCCGCTACCGGTACCACGACCTGCTCCGGCTCTTCGCGCAGAAGCAGCGGGAGAAGGTCGCGGACCTGGCGGACACCCAGGCGGCGCTGCTGCGCCTGCTCGCCCTGCTGGTGTCGACCGTGCGCAGTGCCTCGCGACTGCTGGAGCCGGCCGACCAGCTGATCGAACCCATGCAGGTGCTCACCCACCCCGGGGAGCGGCTGGACGGCGAAGACGCCGCGCGGACCTGGCTGCGCAGCGAGCTGGCGCTGATCCTGGGCACCATCGAGCAGTCGATCGACCGCACCCCGGAGCTGCTCCGGCTGGCCATCGACCTGCTGGTGAACCTCAACTCGCTGGTCGAGGAACCGACCCACGCCACCCGGATCCGCCGCACCCTGACGGTCGCGGACGCGGCGGCGACCGAAGCGGGCGACGTCGAGGCACTGGCCCGGGTCCGGTTCGCGCTGGCCTTCTTCGCGTACCTGACCGGGGAGTACCAGACGGCCGAGCAGTTCTTCCGGGACTGCCTGGACCTGATCGGCACCCAGACCCCCGGGCTGCGGGTCGCCGCCGGCAGTGCGCTCGGCACCGTCCTGACGTCCCGCCAGCCGGCCGCCGCGCTCCCGTTCCTCTTCGAGGCCCGGGACCTGGCCATCTCGCTGGCCCGGATGGGCAACGCGGCCCGCATCCAGGGCAACATCGCCCGGGCCCAACTGACGCTCGACGCCTGGGACGACGCCGTCGGGTCCGCCACCGCGGCGGTCGACATGGCCCGCCGGTCGGGCAACATCCGCTGCCTGGCGGACACCCTCTACCAGTTCGGCGTGGTGCTGCGCGCCACCGGCTCCCCCGCCGAAGCGGCGACCCAGCTGCGCGAGGCGCACCAGCTCTACCAGGACCAGCAGCAACGGCTCTGGGAGGGTCTGTCGCAGGCCCGGCTGGCCGGCTGCCTGCTGGCGGACGGTCAGCTGCCCGACGCGGTGACCGCCGCCGCGGAGGCGCTCACCATCGCCCAGGAGATGGACGCCGCCTACTGCCAGGGCCTCGCCCACGCCGCCCTCGGCGAAGCGCTGCTGCGCCTCGGCGAGCCGGACCGCGGGCTGGCCGACCTGCGCCGGGCCCAGGAGATCTTCACCCGGCTCGGTGTGCCCGAGGCCCACGCCGTGCGGAGCCTCATCGTCGGACAGCACACCGAGCCACCCCCCACCACCACCGCGCCGTAGCCACCGGGGTTCCCCCCTGCGGAGCCCCCGTGCCCCGCTCTCCCCCGATCACCCCGGTGTACCCCCCGATTCGGGAAGCGCAGCGATCCCCCCGGAACGGAGGTGGCCCCGCAGCCCCCCGGCTGCGGGATCACCCCTCTGCGCTTCCCCGGCGCTGAGAAGACTCTGGCAGGCCGCGATTGACGTTCGATAAACGTCGGGCCGGGTGGAATGAACGCCTCCGGAGCTGGCCGTTCCGGTCCGTGCGAGGGGGTGCGGGACCGGCGCGCACGGGCGCCGCCCGCCCCGCAGTGCTCCTGCCGGGGCGGCACTGACCAGCCGTATTGATGCCGGCTGCGCGGAGTTGGCCGGAAACAGGCTCCACAGCACCGTGATCGCGCATATTCTCAGAGGCCAGGCGGCGCGCGCGGGCGGGCCGTGCCCCTTACCTGCGGACGGAGTGGGCTCGACAGACGGTGCGGCGCGGGAAAGGTGCTTCTCAATCGTGACGACGGGACAGATATCGGACCCCGCCCGGGGCGGCACCACCGGGCCCGAGCCGAGCTGCCGCAGCGCCGAGCGAGCCCTGCAGGCGCTGGCCTTCGACGCGATCGGCAGCCGCTACGGCCAGGCCTTTCCGGCCAAGTCGGGCCAGCTGGCCGCCGGCCGACTGCTGCTGGACGAGCTGGCGCCGGGCGACCGCGTGCTGGACATCGGCTGCGGCAGCGGCGACCCCACCGTGCACCAACTCGCCACCGGCGGAATGCGGGTGACCGGGGTCGACCTCTCGGACGGGATGCTCGCGCTGGCCCGGCAGCAGCTGCCGCTGCCGGCTGCGCACCAGCCGCGGTTCGACCGGATCGACCTCTTCGACCTGGGCACCGAACGCGCCGCCACCGCCTGGGGACTGCCCGAGCTGGGTCCGGCCGGGGCCGGCACCTTCGCCGCCGCCACCGCGTTCTTCTCGCTGATCCTGCTGCCGCACCGGGAGATCCGGGTGGCGCTGACCCGGATCAGGACCCTGCTGCGCCCCGGCGGTCTCCTGGTGCTGGGGCTGGTCGAGACGGACCTGGACCACTACCCGATGAGCTTCCTCGGCCAGGAGATCCGGATCAGCGGCTTCCTGCGCGAGGACCTCACCGAGGTGCTGGCCCGGGCCGGGTTCACCGTGCAGGCGCTGAACGGCCGCCCGTACGCGCCGGCCTGTACCGCGCTGCCGCCGGAGGAGCAGCTGTTCCTGCACTGCCGCCGGACCCCCTGACCGAACCCTCCGTCCGACCCCGACCAGTAAGAACGGGCTGCCGTGCGCGACCTCCCCCCTCCCCAGGCCGGCCGGCCCGCCGCCGTACCCTCCCAGCGCCACCCGCCGCCGCGCACCCTGCTCGGCACCGGTCGCGCCGCCTCGGTCGAGCTGCGGGTGCGTCAGGCGCTCACCGACCGGCTCGGCTTCCTCAACCGCGCCACCCGGCTGATCAACGCCAGCCTGGACCCGGCCGTCACCGTGCGCAGCCTGGCCAAGGTGCTGGTGCCGGAGCTGGCCGACGCCGCGCTGGTCCACCTGCGGCTGCCGGCGCCCGAGAGCGGGCGCGGCCGCGACCAGCACCCGCCGGTGGAGCTGCGGCTGCACCGCGCCGAGGGCACCCGGCTGGGCACCGCCCGACGCACCGTCGTCGCCCGCCCCGACGGGCCGTTGGACGTGGCGCTGCGCGGGCTGGGCGCGCCGATGGGCCCGGCGGTGCTGGGCACCGAGGACGGCGAGCGGCTGCGGCCGCTGCTCGCCGAGCTGTACGGCGCGCGGGCACTGGCCGGGCTGGCCCGGGGCAGCGCCCTGCTGCTCCTGCCGCTGCCGGGCCGGCCCGAGCGCGGGCGGGAGCGGTCCCGGACCGGCACCGACGACGCCGCGACGGTCGGGCTGCTGGTGCTGGTGCGCCGACCGGTGGCCGGCGAGCCGGCCAGGTTCGACCCGGCCGACACCCAGACCGCCGCCCACCTGGCCACCCTGGCCGGGCTCGCGGTGGACACCGCGCAGCGCTACACCCGCGAGTCGGAGATCGCCGACAGCCTGCAGCGCAGCATGCTGCCCACCCACCTGCCGCAGCCGCACGGCGTGCGGCTGGCGCACCGGTACCTGCCCGGGGAGCGGGCCGCGCAGGTGGGCGGGGACTGGTACGACGCGATCCCGCTGCCGGGCAACCGGGTGGCGCTGGTGGTCGGCGACGTGATGGGGCACTCGCTCACCTCGGCCGCGGTGATGGGCCAGCTGCGCACCAGCGCGCAGACCCTGGCCGCGCTCGACCTGCCGCCGCACGAGGTGCTCTACCACCTGGACGAGCAGGCCCAGCGGCTGGGCCGCGAGGAGCACCTGGCCACCTGCGTCTTCGCGGTGTACGACCCGATCGCCAACCGGATCGTGGTCTCCAACGCCGGGCACATGCCGCCCGCGCTGATCCACCCGGACGGGCGGGCCGAGCTGCTGGAGGACCTGCCGGCCGGGGCGCCGATCGGGGTGGGCGGGGTGGACTTCTCCTCCCGCGAGCTGGACGCACCGCCCGGCTCGGCACTGCTGCTCTTCACCGACGGCCTGGTGGAGCACCCCCGCCGGCCGATCAGCACCGGGTTGGAGCGGCTGCGCAAGCGGCTCTCCGCGGCGCACCAGCACTCCCCCGAACAGCTCTGCCAGGAGGCGCTGCGGATCCTGCCGCCGGAGGACCGGGCGGACGACATCGCGCTGCTGGCGGCGGCCTTCGACGGGATCCCGGCCGAGGACGTGGCGTACTGGTACCTGCAGCCGCGTTCCGAGACCCCGGGGCGGGCCCGGCGCCTGGCCGGGCACGCGCTGCGCCGCTGGGGGCTGGAGTCACTGGCGGAGAACACCGAACTGATGGTCAGTGAGCTGGTCACCAACGCGGTGCGGCACGCCAAGAAGCCGGTCACGCTGCGCCTGGTGCGCACCTCGGTGCTGCGCTGCGAGGTGGGTGACGACAGTCCGGCGCTGCCCCGCCGCCGCCGGGCCCGCCCGGAGGACGAGCACGGCCGCGGCCTGGAACTGGTCGCCAAGTGCGCCGACGGCTGGGGTGCCACCCGGCTGGGCGGCGGCAAGGTCGTCTGGTTCGAGCAGCGCCTGCCGCCGCGGGCCCGGGTCCCGGTCCAGGGCCAGGGCCGGGGGTAGGGCCAGGGGTAGGGCCGGCTAGCGCCTGAGCCTGCGCCAGAGCGGGCGGGGGACGAGGTGGAAGAGGGCGGACAGCGGGCCGAGCTTGCGCGGGACCCAGACCGTGGTGGCCCCGGAGGCCACGGCGGCGGCCACCGCCGCGCCGACCTCGGCGGCGGTGGTGGCCGCCGGCGCGGTCGGCATCCCGGCGGTCATCCGCCCGATCACGAACCCGGGCCGCACCAGCAGCACCCGCACCCCGCTGCCGTGCAGCGCGTCCGCCAGCCCGCGGGCGAACGCGTCCAGCCCGGCCTTGGCCGCCCCGTAGACGAAGTTCGCCTTGCGCGGGCGCACCGCCGCGACCGAGGAGAGC
Organism: Kitasatospora sp. NPDC058965; assembly: GCF_042741245.1. Lineage (NCBI taxonomy): Bacteria > Bacillati > Actinomycetota > Actinomycetes > Kitasatosporales > Streptomycetaceae > Kitasatospora > Kitasatospora sp. NPDC058965. Next base: position 21,122 of record NZ_JBHYKG010000005.1, on the reverse strand, counting down.
ACCACGATCAGCCCGCGGCCCTGGGCCCGCAGGTGCGGCACGGCGGCCAGCAGGGTGGTGACGTGCCCGGTCAGGTTGGTCTCGATCAGCGTCCCGGCCGCCCGCGGGTCGGCGTCCAGGTCGGCCTGCGGCGTGAGCACCCCGGCCGCCGACACCACCAGGTCGATCGGCCCGGCCGCGAACAGGTCGTCCACCAGCCGCTGGTGGCCGTCCAGGTCGGTGGCGTCGTACGGCACGGTGCGCACCGTGTACGGCAGCGCCGCGCCGAGCTCCGCCATCCGCGACTCGTCCCGCCCGGCCAGGATCACCTCCGCGCCGGCCGGTGCGTCCAGCGCCCGGAGGATCTCGTGGCCGATCTCGCTGGCCCCGCCCAGCAGCAGGATCCGCCCGGTCCGCCGCCCCTGCCGGGCTTCCTGACCCACCATCACCGTGAAGTTCACCGACACAGTCCCAGCCTCCGTCCCAGATCCGATCGCATGGTGTCACCCGGGTCGAGCCGGGCCCGCGCGCCGCGCCAGTCGTCCAGCGGACCGTACATCGCCTCGAAGGCGGTGCGGCCGAGCCGCGCGTCCTTGGCCAGGTAGACCCGCCCGCCGGCCTCGGCCACCCGGCGGTCCAGCCGGTCCAGCACGTCGCGCAGCCGGCGCCCGGTGGCCGGCATGTCGACCGCCAGCGACCAGCCGGGCAGCGGGAAGGAGAGCGGGCAGCCGCTGGACCGCCCGAACCGCTTGACGGTGCCCAGGAACGGGGCCGCGTCCACCCGGCGCAGCGCCTCGATGGCCTCCGCGAGCAGCCCGACCGCCGGGTCCGGCACCGCGAACTGGTACTGCAGGAAGCCGCGCGGGCCCAGCGCCCGGTTCCACTCGCGCACCGCGTCCAGCCGGTGGAAGAACTCCGGCAGCTCCTGGACCCCGGTCCGCTCGCGCGGCGCCCGGCGGTACCAGAGCTCGTTGAAGGCCCGGGCGGTCAGCGGGGTGAACGGCCCGACCGGCAGCCGCGGCGCGCGCACCGCGCGGCCGGGTGCGAAGCGCAGCTCGCCGCCCTCGGGGAAGGGGCCGTCCAGGTGGTCGCCCAGGTCGACGATGCCGCGCCCGAGCGCCCGCCCGGCGGCGGTGGTGTCGATCCAGGCCACCGCGTACCGGCTGCGGGCGCCGTCCAGCTCGGCCAGCAGCGCGTCCAGGTCGGCCACCCGGCGGGAGGTGACCCGCAGCCGGGTGCTGGTGATCGGGATCAGCCGGATCGTTGCGGCCAGCACCACCCCGGTCAGGCCCATCCCGCCGACGGTGGCCCGGAACTCCTCCTGGTCCGGCGTCAGCAGGCGCACCCGGCCGGTGCCGTCGAGCAGTTCCACGCTCTCCAGCCAGTCGGCCAGGCTGCCGTCGGTGCGCTGGTTCTTGCCGTGCACGTCGGCCGCCACCGCGCCGCCGACGGTGAGCCGCCCGGTGCCCGGCAGCACCGGCAGCAGCAGCCCGCGCGGCACGGTGCGGGCCAGCACCTCGGTGAACCTGGCCGAGCCGGCCGCCCGCACGGTGCCGCCGAGCGCGTCCAGCCGGATCTCCGGCACGGTGGCGGGGGCCAGCACCACGCCGCCGGCGTTCTGCGCCGCGTCGCCGTAGCTGCACCCGGCGCCCCGGGCCAGCACCCCGCCGGTCGGCGGGTCGGCCAGCAGCTCGCGCAGCGCCGCGTCGGTCAGCGGCCCCAGCACCGCGCTGTGGCTCCCGGTGCTGCGGCCCCAGCCCTGCAGCAGCACACCGGACCTCATGCCGTCCCCGCGACGAAGAGCAGCAGCCAGACCATCTCGCACAGCAGCATCGGCCGGTCCCGGGTGATCAGGTCCTCGACCCGGAGCAGCGTGCCCTGCCCGGTCAGCCAGTCGAAGCGCAGCAGCGCCGCGGCCATCGGCACGGCCGTGAGCAGGTGGCAGAAGACCCCCCACGGCGAGCCGTTCAGCAGCGCCCAGCTCAGGTAGGCGCCGACCATCAGCGCGCTGATCGTGCGCTGGGCCACCCGCAGCCCGACGGGGGTGTACCGGCGCAGGCAGGGCCGGTGGCTGACCGCCGCGCTGCCCAGCGCCGCCAGCTCGGTGTACCGCTTGGCCACCGCCACCAGCAGCGCGCTCAGGCTGCAGACCAGCAGGAACCAGCCCGACGGCTCGACGTCGGCGGCCGCCGCGCCGCCGAGCGCGCGCAGCACGAAGCCGGAGGCCACCATGGTCAGCTCCAGCACCGGCAGGTGCTTGAGGGTGGAGGAGTAGAGGAAGGACAGCGCCAGGTAGCCGGTGACGCAGGCCGCCAGGCCCAGGCTCCCGATCGCGGCCGAGCCGGCCTCGGCCAGCAGCACGCAGCCGCCCGCCAGCAGCAGCGCGTGCCGCTCGGTCAGGTGGCCGGCCGCCACCGGCCGGTACCGCTTGACCGGGTGGCGCCGGTCCCGCTCCACGTCCACCACGTCGTTGACGAAGTAGACCGCGCAGGAGGCCAGGGTGAAGACCGCGAAGGCGACCAGCGCGTAGTCCATACCGACGATCCGGCCCTGGTCGGCGGCGGCCACCGGGGCCGCGAAGACCAGCAGGTTCTTCGGCCACTGCCGCGGGCGGGAGCTGCGCAGCACGGCGGCCGGCCAGTTCCGGGAGACCGCGGCGGTCGGCACCGGTTCCAGCTCGGGGGCCGGCAGCACCGGGGGCTGGGCGGTCACCGGGCGTACACCGCGGTGAAGTCGCGGCTGGTCGGTTCGAAGTACCGGTCGGCCGGGCGCTCCTGGTCCGGCAGCAGCTTGACCGCGTTCGGGTTGACCGGGTCCTTGGTCGGCTCGTAGTAGTTGAAGGACATCCAGGCCGGGTTGATGTCCAGCTGCATCGCCTCCACGCAGCCGGCCTGGTGCAGCAGCTCGGCCAGGGTGCGCACGGACAGCGCCGGACCGTAGGCGTAGATCAGCCGGCCGTCGGGGGTGACCCCGGCGCCGGAGCGCCAGACGAAGAACTTGCCGCCGATGGTCAGGCCCCAGCCGCTCTCGATCGCGTGGTCCACGTCGTCCGGCACCTGGCCGTGGTCCACGATCGGGCGCAGGTTCTGCCGCACCCCGACCACGTCGGGGGCCATCGAGACGCCGTTGTTCCACGCCCCGACGGTGACGTGCCCGTCCTTGTAGAAGACCAGCGAGGCCGAGCCGTCGGTGAGGCTGCCGTGGGTGACCCCGTTGAGGAAGAAGCCGCCGCCCGACTCGCGGACCTTGAACCCGCCGTTGAAGCTGGCCAGCAGTCCGTTCCGGTCCTGCGGCGGGATGTTGGGCGGCACCCCCCAGTTGTCGTCGCCCGGGTCGTCGGTGCCCGGGTGCAGCTGGAACCGGACCAGGCGCTGGTCCATCGAGACCACGCCGGCCAGGTAGGAGGTGTGCTCGTTGTCCGGGCGCAGCATCGCGCTCTGCACGGCCGGCACGCCCTTGGCGTTGCCGATCACCCGCCAGCTGCCCTCCCCCGGCAGCGGGTCGCCGGCCGGGGAGACCAGCGGGGCCGGGGTGATCGGGGCGACCGTCGGCATCTGGGTGTGCTTGCTCTCGTCCGCCCGGGTGCCGGCGCTGGGGCCGGCCACCGGGGGCTGGTTGAGCGCGATGGTGGGGCGGCCGCCGACCTTGGGCGGGTTCATCTTGTACTGGGCCGTCTCCAGCCCGGTGACCAGCGGGCCCAGGTGGTGGTCGCGGGCCCACTCGGCGACCCGGGCCTGCACCGAGTCGTTGCCCGGGGCCAGCAGTGCGGAGCCGAGCGAGTAGCTCAGCCAGACCGCGAAGAGCGCGCAGAGCGCCAGCACCACCCGCACCGAGCGGCGGCGCCAGAGGCGGCGCAGCAGCCGGGGCTTCCGGGCGGCCCGGCCCGGCTCCGCGCCCGGGACGGGACGCTCGCCGGGGGCCTGTTCGTCCGGCCCGGTGTCGGTGTCGGTCTGTGCTGCCACGTCTCTGCCTCTCCCTGGGACTACAGCCGCGTCCAGCTGATCCCGGGCAGGGACGATCGGCGAGGCGGAAAGAGGCCCGCACCGCTTGATCGAGGGCATATCAAAATGCTTGTCAGACAAATGAGTTGACGGTGTCCGGGGCAGGTCGGGAGTTCACCCGGACAGCGGAACTCCAACGGCGGTGTTACTCACCGGTCAATGACGCATCAGATCTCCCCGCCCCCTTTCGCCGACTTCCGGTGCACCGCCACCCGCCCGGGAACACGGCCAGACGTGCGCGAAAGGTTCAGACCAGTCGCGCGCGCCGATCAGGGTTGACATCGGAAGTTGGTCTAGTCCACCGTAGGGAACACGAGTTCGACGCGGTGCAGGTCAAGCCCTCATGCCTTGCCCGATCGGCAAGTTGACCCTTTGTCGCAATCCGCCGTCCTCGTCCCGTTCGCCTGTCATCCCCGTCGTGGTTTCCGAAATCCGACCCTGGAGAGCTTTCGCATGCCGTCAGCCGAGCCGTACCTGTATCGCTCCGCCGCCGATCTGCCCTATTTCAGCGCCGACGCCGACACCTACCTGGTCCGCACCCCGCTGCGGGACCTGGAGAAGACCCGGCCGCTGCGCGTGCTCTCCGAGTCCGACTTCGCGTTCTGGCAGACCTACGGCTACGTGGTGGTCAAGCAGGCCATCACCCCCGCGGCGGCCCGCCGACTGCTCGACTTCGCCTGGGAGTTCCAGGGCCTGGACCCCGCGCGGCCCGACACCTGGTACCAGGAGGTCGAGTACCGCGACGAGCTCGACCGCCACCTGCACATCTACGGCTTCGTCGAGGCGTACCACCACCAGCTGATCTGGGACAGCCGGCAGCACCAGCGGGTCTACGACGCCTTCGTGGACGTCTGGGACTGCGAGGAGCTCTGGGTCACCCTGGACCGCCTCAACCTCAACCCGCCCAACGTCGGGAACCGCTCCCGGTCGCTGATCGAGCCCACCGAGACCGGCTTCGACATCGAGCTGCACTGGGACGTCGACTCCACCCGGCGGGTGCTCCAGCAGCGGGTCCAGGGCATCATCGCGCTCCACGACACCGAGCCGGAGCTCGGCGGATTCCAGTGCTCGCCGGAGCTGTTCCGCCGCTTCGACCAGTGGAAGGCCGGTCAGCCGGCCGACCGCGACCCGATCCGCCCGAACGCCGACCGCGACGAGTTCCCGGTGGTGCGGCCGCAGTTGGGCGCCGGCGACCTGCTGATCTGGGACGGCATGCTGGCCCACGGAGTGGCCCCGAACAGCTCCGCGCAGCAGGTCCGCTCGGTCCAGTACCTGTCGATGATGCCGGCCCTGGAGGAGCACGAGGAGCTGCGCCGCTCCCGGGTGGAGTCCTGGCGCACCCTGTCCACCCCGACCTGGAACGCCACCCTGCTCGGCGACCGGGACAAGCCCGAGGCGTTGCGCTACGGCAGCGCCGAACTGACCGAACTGGGCGAGAAGTTGCTGGGTCTGAAGAGCTGGCGTCCGAGCCCGGCCGAGGAGGCGTAAGTGCGCAGAATCTGCCTGACCCTGCCGACCAACCGCGAGTGCGCCGCGACCGTCGCCGCGATCGGCGCCGAAGCCGCCTGGGCGGCCGCGCACTTCGACGTCGAGGTGCACCTGCTGGTGCTGGACTCGGCCGACGCCGACGCCCGCGCCGGACACGCCGCCGCGCTCGCGGCGCTGCCGCGCACCGAGCGGGTGGTGCCGCACCACCTGGACGAGGACGCGCAGCGCGCCTTCCTCGCCGCCGCGATCGAGCGGGCCGGGCTCGCGAAGCCGGACCACCTGCTGGAGCTGATGCTGCCCGACGGCTGCTCCTACGGCGCCTGCACCAACCGGGCGTTCCTGATCGCCGCCGCGCTCGGCTGCACCTCGGTGCACCGGCGCGACTCGGACAGCGACTACCAGGAGCTGGACGGCGAGCCGGTCTTCCCGATCAAGCACGAGCTGGCCACCCTCGGCCGCCCCGCCGCCGAGGCGGCCGCCGAGGTCACCGAGACCACCCTGGACCCGGCGCTGGCGGACCGCCCGGTCTCCCTGGTGGGTGCCACCTTCATCGGCGAACTCTCGGTCGACATCGGCGAGATCGAGCAGCTCGACCCCGAGGTCTACCACGAGGTGGTGAGCCTGTGGGCGCCCGCCGAGTGGGGGCCGCAGGAGGTGGACATGCTGGTCGCCGAGTCCTTCCGGGGCGGCGGCACCGAGCCCTTCACCGCCGACCGCAGCGTGCTGGACGTCCCGGACATGTGGCGCCTGGACATGTGCAACATCAGCTTCGACCACGAGGTGTACCACCGGGTGCCGCTGCCGCCGGCCAAGGACACCATCGGCAGCGACTACTTCCTGCTGCACGTGGTCTTCGACGCCGCGCTGCCGGGCGTGGTGCACAACCGGCACATCGTCAACTACTACACCGGCGAGCGCCGCACCGACGAGGGCTTCCAGGTCTACCAGGAGCGGTACGCCAAGTTCGTCCTCTCGATGCTCTACCTGCACCACGTCTACGGCCGGATGGCCGAGCTGGGCGGGCAGTTGCTGGACGAGCGGCACCGGGTGCGTCCCGAGCTGCTGGTCGGGGTGGTCCGGGAGAGCCTGGCGCTGGACCGCGCCCCCAACCTGGAGCGACTGGCCCGGCTGGACGCCGCCTACCGCAAGCTGGGCGGCCGGTATGCCGCCTTCGCGGACCGGCTGGCCGAGCGGGCCCCGCGTCTGCTGGACGAGGCGCAGGCGGACACCGAGGACTTCGCGCTGCTCACCGAGGTCTGGGGGCCGCTGGTCGCCGCCGCCCGGGAACTCGGGCTGCCCGATGCTCCCTAGCCCGCGGCTGCGCGCGGCGCTGGCCGCGGCCACCGAGGACGTCCTCGTCTACGACCTGGCCGGGATCGCCGGCCGCTACCGCACCCTGGTCCGCGAACTGCCCGGCGTGGCCGTCCGGTTCGCCATGAAGGCCTGCCCGGTGGACCCGGTGCTGGCCACCCTGGCCGAGGCCGGCGCCGGCTTCGACGCGGCCAGTCCGCAGGAGATCGTCCAGGCCGCCGCCACCGGGGTCCCACTGGAGCTGATCCACTACGGCAACACCATCAAGTCGGACCGGGACATCGCCCGGGCGTACGCCCTCGGGGTGCGCGACTTCGCCACCGACTGCCTGGCCGACGTCGCGGCGATCGCCGAACACGCGCCCGGGGCACGGGTCTTCTGTCGACTGGCCACCAGCGGCGCGGGGGCGCTGTGGGGCCTGAGCCAGAAGTTCGGCTGCTCCCCGGCCGACGCGCTGGAGGTGATGGCCGCCGCCCGGCGGGCCGCACTGGTGCCGGCCGGCCTGTCGGTGCACGTCGGGTCGCAGCAGATGACCGCCGAGGCCTGGCGGGCGGCGCTGGACTCGCTGGCCGAGGTGCTCGTCGCGCTGGCCGGGCGCGGCATCGCGGTCGACCACGTCAACCTCGGCGGCGGCCTGCCGGCCCTGGGCTGCCTGGACAAGCACGGCCGCCCGCTCGAACCGCCGCTGGACAAGATCTTCGCGGTGCTCCGGGAGGGCGTCCAGCGGCTGCGCGAGCTGGCCGGCGGGCGGCTGGACGTGCTGATCGAGCCGGGCCGCTACCTGGTCGCCGACCACGGCGCGATCCGGACCCGGGTGGCCCGGCTGACCAACCGCCGGCTGCTGGACGGCGAGCCGCAGCACTGGCTCTACCTCGGCTGCGGCAAGTTCAACGGCCTGTACGAGATGGACGAGCTGCAGTACCGGCTGGTCTTCCCCACCCACCCGGCCGACGGCCCCACCGTGCCCGCGGTGGTCGCCGGACCCACCTGCGACAGCGACGACGCCTACGCGCACCGCGAGGGCCTGGTCCGGGTGCCCGCCCACGCCGCCTCCGGCGACCCGGTCTGGGTGCTCTCCAGCGGCGCCTACGCCACCAGTTACACGACGCGGGGCTTCAACGGCTTCGGCCCGCTGCCCGAGCTCTGCGTCCCCGCGAGCGAAGAGGACCCCCATGAGCGGTGAACCGCTGATCCGCGTGCTGCAGGAGCGGGACTGGCCCCGGATCCGGGCGCTGGAGGAGCAGGCCTACGCCGAGCTCGGCCTGTCCGAGGGCGAGGCGGCACTGCGCTCCCGGGCCGCCGCCTCGCCGGCCACCAACTTCGTGGTGGTGGACGCCGACCGGGTGGTCGGCTACCTGCTCACCCTGCCCTACCCGGCGGGCCGGTTCCCCGACCTGACCCGGGACGAGCAGCAGGTCCACGACGAGCGGGCCAACCTGCACCTGCACGACATCGTGATCGACCGTCAGTTCCAGGTCCGCGGGCTGCCCGAGCGGCTGCTGGCGGTGATCACCGGCGCGGCCGCCGGGCTGGGCTTCGAGCAGCTCTCCATGGTCTCGCTGCGGCGCTCGCGGCGGCGCTGGCTGCGGATGGGCTTCGTGGAGCAGCCGGAGGTCGTGGTGCCGGCGTACTACGGCGAGGGCGCCGCCTACCTGACCCACCCGTGCCGCGTCCCGGCGGAGTTGACCTCGTGATCCGGGACCCGTTCCGCCGCGCCCAGCTGTCGATCGCCGCGCTCTTCTGCTTCCTCGGCTTCCAGTACGCCAGTTGGGCCTCCCGGCTGCCCGCGCTCAAGGGCCGGATGGACCTGGGCACGGGTCAGCTGGGCCTGTTCCTGATGGTCTGCGGGATCGGTGCGGCCGCCGCCTTCCCGCTGGTCGCGGTGCTGATGCGCCGGTTCGGCTCGCGCCGGCTGGCGCTGGCCGCGGCGCTGCTGCTGACCGCGGTGCTGCTGGGCTTCGCGCTGGTGCGCTCCTACCCGGTGGGCATGGTGCTCGGCGCCCTGGACGGCGTCGGCGCGGCCTGCCTGAACGTGGCGATGAACGCGCAGGGCGCGGCCCTGGAGGCCGCGCACGGGCGCACCACGATGGCCAGGCTGCACGCGACCTTCAGCGGCGGCTCGCTCGGCGGGGCGCTGCTGGCCTCGGGGGTCAACCTGGTCACCTCCTCGCTGCTGGTGCACTTCGCGGTGGCCGCGGCGCTGCTGCTCGGCCTGCTGGCGGTGGCCCGCCCGGCCCTGCTGCCGCAGGACCCGCAGCCCGCGGCGCCGACCGCCGCGAAGCAGCGGCGCGGCTTCGCGCTGCCCACCGGCGCGATGCTCTGGATGGGCCTGGCGATGGCGTTCGGCACCATCGCCGAGGGCGCGATGAACGACTGGTCGGCGCTGTACCTGCGCGACGTGGCGCACGCGGCGGCCGGGTTGATGCCGATGGGCATCGCGGTGGTCTCGCTGATGATGGTGGTGGCCCGGGTCTTCGCCGACGGGTGGCGGGCCCGCTACGGGGACGGCCGGGTGGTCCGGCTCGGCAGCGCGCTGGCCGGCGCGGGGCTGGCGCTCGGGCTGCTGGCCGGCGGGGTGGGGCCGGCGCTGCTCGGCTTCGCCTGCATGGGCCTGGGGATGGCGGCGGTCACCCCGTGCGTCTACGTGGCCGCGGCCGGCCAGGGGCCAGAGGCGCTCTCCCTGGTCGCGGGCATGGGCACCACCGGCCTGCTGGCCGGGCCCGCGCTGATCGGGCTGGTCTCCGGCCTGAGCGGCCTGGCCTGGGGGATGGCGACCATCGCGGCCTGCGCCGGCGTGGTCTCGCTCTGCGCGCTGCGGATCCGGTTCCCGGCACCGGCCGGGGCCTGACGGGGGCTCAGCCGACCAGGCGGACCGGGAGCCCGGCCAGGGCGCCGCGCAGCGCGGCGGCGAACTGGTCGTACTCGGCGGCCCGGGTGGCACTGGGGCGGGTGGCGAGCCCGATCCGGCGTCCGGGCGCCGGATCGGCGAAGTGCACGGCGGCCAGCCGGTCGGTCCGGCCGGCCTCCACCGCCAGCGCGGTCGCCGGCAGCAGCGTCACGCCCAGCCCGCCGGCCACCAGCTGCACCAGGGTGGACAGCCCGGCCGCCCTGGTGCTCCCACCGTCCGCCTGGTCCGCGCCCACCTCCCGGCACAGGTCCAGCGCCTGGTCGCGCAGGCAGTGGCCCTCCTCCAGCAGCAGCACGTCCAGGTCGAGCAGCACCTCGCGCGGCACGTCGGCGCGCCCGGCCAGCTCGTGGTCGGGCGGGGTGACCAGCACGAAGTCCTCGTCGAAGAGCGGGATGTCCCGGGTCGGCGCGCTCCCGCCGGCGGGCAGCGCCAGCAGCAGCAGGTCCAGGCGGCCCGCGGCCAGCCCGTCCAGCAGCGAGGCGGTGCGCTCCTCGTGCACGTGCAGCCGCAGGTCCGGGTAGCGGTCCCGGACCAGCCGCAGCACGGTGGGCAGCAGGTACGGCGCGACGGTGGGGATCACGCCCAGGTGCAGCGGTCCGGTGAACGGGCCGCGGGCCGCCTCCACCTCCTCGGTCAGCTCGTGCAGCGCCCCCAGCACCCGCCGGGCGTGCCCAGCCACCCGCTCCCCCAGCGGTGTGATGATCACCCTGCGGGTTGTACGCTCCACCAACTGGGTGCCGAGCGCCTCCTCCAGCGCGGCCACCGCCCCGGAGAGCGCGGGCTGGCTGGTGCCGATCGCGGCCGCCGCCTCGCGGAAGTGCAGGTGGTCGACGACCGCCAGGAACGCGCGCAGCTGGGCGACGGTGGGGGTGCGGGTCTTGCCGTGGGTACTGATAGCTCTCTCCGATCAGACGGATCGAGTCTAGCTATTTCCGTGATCAGTACCCTCCGTGCCAGGGTGGGACCGCGCCAGGATCCGTCGAATCACAGGCAATCCGGGCAAAAATCCCTCATTTTCCACACCCAGGAGAAGCGAACGTGCTCACGATCGGTGACAAGTTCCCCGAGTTCGACCTGAAGGCCTGCGTCGACCTGGACCCCGCCAAGGCGTTCGCCGACATCGACCACAAGACCTACGAGGGCAAGTGGAAGGTCGTCTTCTTCTGGCCGATGGACTTCACCTTCGTCTGCCCGACCGAGATCGCCGCCTTCGGCAAGCTGAACGAGGAGTTCGCCGACCGCGACGCGCAGGTCCTGGGCGTCTCCGGCGACTCGGAGTTCGTGCACCACGCCTGGCGCAAGGACCACGCCGACCTGCGCGACCTGCCCTTCCCGATGCTGGCCGACATCAAGCACGAGCTGATGCAGGCCTGCGGCGTGGAGGGCGCGGACGGCACCGCCCAGCGCGCGGTCTTCATCGTCGACCCGAACAACGAGATCCAGTTCGTCATGGTGACCGCCGGCTCGGTCGGCCGGAACCCCAAGGAGGTCCTGCGGGTGCTGGACGCCCTGCAGACCGACGAGCTGTGCCCGTGCAACTGGACCAAGGGCGAGGCCACCCTGGACGCCGCCGCCCTGCTGGCCGGCTGACCCATGGCCCTCGACGAACTCAAGTCGCGGCTGCCCGAGTACGCCAAGGACCTCAAGCTCAACCTGTCCGCGGTGATCGGCAACTCCGACCTGCCGCAGCAGCAGCTGTGGGGCACCGTGCTCTCCTGCGCGATGGCCACCGGCAGCCGGGCCGTGCTGTCCGAGCTGGAGCCGCAGGCCCGCGAGCTGCTCTCGGAGCAGGCGTACACCGCCGCCAAGGCCGCTGCCGCGATCATGGCGATGAACAACGTCTACTACCGCACCACGCACCTCCTCTCGGACCACGAGGAGTACGCGAAGCTGCGGACCGGGCTGCGGATGAACATCATCGGCAACCCGGGCGTGGAGAAGCTGGACTTCGAGTTCTGGTGCTTCGCGGTCTCCGCGCTGAACGGCTGCGGCCAGTGCCTGGACTCGCACGAGCAGGTGCTGCGCAAGGCCGGGGTGGACCGGGAGACCGTCCAGGTCGCCATCCGGATCGCCGCCGTGCTGCAGGCCGTCGCCTCGGTGCTGGACGCCGAGGCCGTGCTGGCCGGCTGACGCCGCCCGACCGCCTCACCGCCCGACGGGGCCCCACGTCGCGACGTGGGGCCCCGTCAGCGCGTGCAGCCCCGCCACCGCCTCGGCCCCGAAGACCAGCGCGGCCCGCGGCGCGGTGCGCAGCCGCAGCATCTCGTAGAGCACGTCGGCGAACGGCTGCACCGCCAGCGCCTGCACCACGGACGAGGCCTCGTCCCGCTCCTCCTGGTCGACCAGCCGGGCCAGGTCGCGCAGCATCGAGCGGCACCGGACGTAGGCGTGCGCCCGGCCGCGCTCCAGCACCGGGCGGTCCAGCCCGAAGATCCGGATCGTCTCGCTCCCCTTGGGGGTGCGGGCCCGGTAGGCACCGGTGACCAGCACCAGGTCCAGGTGGTCGGCCGGCTCCTCGCTGGTCGGGTCGATCAGCAGCGGCTCGCCGCCCCGGTCCGTCGGGAACAGGTCGCGCTTCTGGTTGCTGTTGCAGAACGAGCAGGCCCACAGGTGGTTGAGCCAGTCGAAGGCGCGCTGCGGGGCCCGCGCGATCGGCTCGAAGTGGTCGATGCTGGTGCCCTCGCTGTCGCCGCAGTACATGCAGCGGGACAGCCCCGAGGCCATCGCGATCAGGTGGACCATCAGGTCCCGGCGGATGGTGCGCGCGTCCCGCCAGGCCTCCCGGGCGGCGCCGCGGTGCGCGGCGATCCGCTCGGTGCGGGCCACCATCCGGGCGGTCAGCTCCTCGGGCAGCGGCCCGCGCTGCAGCGGGATCACCGCGGGCGCCCGAGCCGGGCCGCCACCTCGTCCACCCGGGCGGTCAGCGAGCTCATCAGCTTCTCCGTCAGCTCCTGGTACTCCGCCAGCTCCGCCTCGTCCGCGTCCCCCGCCAGCACCCGGCCCTCCAGGTCGCCGATCCGCCGCCGGGCGTCCTCGGCCCGCGCCGAGTACGGGGACTCCAGGCCGAACAGCTCGGAGAGCACCGCGTCGTCCCCGCTGCCGTAGACGACCCGGCGGTACAGCTCCTCGCTCACCGGCTGCGGCGGCGCGTCCTCGTCCGGGCCCGCTATCCGGATCAGTCCGCCCGGGTCGGCCGCCTGGCAGATGTAGGGGCTGTGGGTGGAGACGATGAACTGCACCCGGGGGAAGTGCGCCTTGAGCCAGGGCCCGATCCGCTGCTGCCAGCTGACGTGCAGGTGGGCGTCGATCTCGTCGATCAGCACCACTCCGGGCAGCGCGAGCGCGCCGTCGGCCTCCAGCGGCAGCTGGCCGTAGCAGTTCTGGAACTGCCGCACCAGGTCCAGCACCAGGGCGGCCACCGTGCGGTAGCCGTCGCTCAGCTCGCGCAGCGGGAAGGCGGGGCCGTCGCCCCGGTGCACCCACAGGCCGTCGGAGTCCACCCGGGCCACCGCGAAGCCGTCCGGCAGCAGGCCGTCGGAGAGCAGGCCGGTCACCACGTCCAGGGTCTGCTGGGCGCCGGGGCGGCCCTCCAGCCGGCGCACGTGCTGGTCGATCAGCCAGGAGACCCCCTCGGCCAGCGAGGCCTCCTCGTGGAAGAGGGTGGCCAACCGCCCGACCGGGCCGGCCGAGAGCATCAGCCGCTGGCTCTCCCCGGCCGCGCCGAGCAGCCGGCGGAACGGGCCGTAGCCGGCGAAGAACCAGCCGCGCGGGTTCTCCGCCCAGGGGCCGCGCTCGGGGCTGGCCGAGCCGAAGGCCGCGAGCTCCGGGCGCGGGCCGCCGGCCGTCGGGAGGCCGCCGGCCGGCACCTGCGGCAGGGTCCAGCGCAGGCCGACCTTGAGGTCGTACTTGGGAGCCTTGCCGCTGCCGGCCAGCCGGTCCACCGACCAGTCCGGGCGGACGAAGGCCTGCACCCAGCCGGTCCGCTCGCCGGTGCTGAGCCAGCCGGAGAAGTCGCTGACCAGGCTGCGGGCCACCGAGGGCCCGCCCAGGGCCAGCGCGAGGGCGCGCAGCAGGGTGGTCTTGCCGGCGCCGTTGCGCCCGGCCAGTACCGTCCAGCCCGCCTGGGGCAGCTCCAACTGCCGCACCTCGCGGGCCGGGGTGAACCCCCGGATCCCCGAGATGCCCAGCCTGGTCACATACATGACGACAGTTTAGGAGCTGGGGGCGGGCTCCGGGGAGTGGTCGGGCACACCGGACCCGGCCTGCGCGGCGGCTTCCTGGGCGGCCTCCAGCGCCTCGAAGACCTCGTCGGCCGCGGCGTGCCGCTTGCGCAGGTGGCCGACGACCGTGTTGGTCACCGCGATCAGCGGCACCGCCACGATCGCCCCGCCGATCCCGCCGACGATCGAGCCGGCCGCCACCCCGAGCACCACGCCCAGCGGGTGCACCCGCACCGCCCGGCCCAGGATCAGCGGCTGCAGCAGGTGCCCCTCGATCTGCTGCACGGCGACCAGCACCACCAGCACCATCGCCGGGGTGTAGAGGCTGTGACTGGTCACCAGCGCGACCAGCACCGCCAGCGTCCCGGTGACCAGCGCGCCGACCAGCGGCACGAAGGCGCCCAGGAAGATGATCACGGCCAGCGGCATCGCCAGCGGCACCCCGAGCAGCTGGATGCCGATGCCGATGCAGAGCGCGTCGATGAAGGCCACCGCCACGGTGCCGCGCACGTAGGCGGTCAGCGTGGCCCAGGCCTTGGGACCGGCCCCGGCGATGGCGTACCGGGACTGGCTGGGCAGCGCCCGCAGCACCCAGTTCCAGATCTTGGCGCCGTCGTAGAGCATGAAGTAGGTGGTGAAGACCGCCAGCAGCACCCCGGTGATCACCTCGATCACGATGTTCACGGTGGTGAAGCCGAGCGAGGTGAGCTGGTCGGTGTTGGAGCCGATCGCGGTCTGGAGCTGCTTGGTGAACTGGGTCAGCTGCTGCGGCGTCAGGTGCATCGGGCCCTTGACCAGCCAGTCGTGCAGCTGCTGGACACCGGTGGAGGCCTTCGCCGACACGTCCGAGATGTTGGTGCTGACCTGCCAGAAGACGAACCAGCCGACCAGCCCGATGCCGCTCAGTCCGGCCAGGAAGGTGCCGAGCGCGGCCAGCGCCCGGGGCACCCCGTGCCGGCGCAGCCAGGAGACGGTGGGCTCCAGGAAGGCCGAGATCAGCAGGCCGGCCAGGATGGCGAAGGCGACCAGCCGCAGCATGTCGACCACGTAGAAGATCACGTAGAGCGCGGCGCCGAGCAGCAGCAGCCGCCAGGCCGACTCGGCGGCCACCCGCAGCCCCCAGGGCACCGCGTCGGCGGGCGTGGCGGGCCGGCCCGGGTGCGGGTTGCGCGGCCGGGCGCGCGGCAGTTCCACCGCGGGTGCCGGCTCGCGCACCACCACCCGGACCACCTCGCGCGGGGCCGGGATCGACTCCACCGGGTCCACCGGCTCCACCGGCGGCGCCGCGCTCTCCGCGGCCGCCGCCGCGCGGCGGCGGCGGTCCAGGAAACCGGTCAGCCGGGCGGCGCCCAGGGCCACCCTGGCGCCCGCCCCGCCGCGCTGCTCACCCCGTGCCATAAGCCTCTGTCCTCCCGGTCCCCCGCGGCCACGCCGCGGCTCTCAGGGCACGCTACCGGCCCGGGGTACCCGGTGGGAGCACCGGGGCGGAAACGGGGCGAGCCCCCGACCGGGAACGGTCGGGGGCTGCACGCCGGGAAGGCCTAGGGCCTGTCTGACCATTCGCGTCGGATCAGGCCGGGTCGTTCGGTGCGTGCTCTCGGCGTGCGGCAGGAACGCCCTCGTAGCGGAGCTACTTGGGCGTTTCGGCCGTGCGGCGAGAGTGGGTGCCGGGCGGGCCGGACCCGGCGGGAATGGTCAGACAGGCCCTAGTACCAGCTGTGGGCCTGCCAGAACGACCAGGCGCCGCAGGGGCTGCCGTAACGGTCGTTCATGTAGCCCAGGCCCCACTTGATCTGGGTCGCGGGGTTGGTCTTCCAGTCCGCACCGGCCGAGGCCATCTTGGACCCGGGCAGCGCCTGGACCAGACCGTAGGCGCCGGACGGGTTCATGGCCGTGTAGTTCCAGCCGCTCTCGCGGGTCACGATGTTGCTGAAGCACTGGAACTGCGTGTCGTTGCCGATGATCGACTGGGCCAGCGCCTGGACGGAACCCGGGCTGACCGAGACGGGGGGCGCGGCGGCGAGCGCGGATCGGGCCGAGGCCCGGTTGGCGGCCTCCTGCGCGTCGGCGGCGGCCTTCGCCTTGGCGGCGGCATCGGCAGCGGCCTTGTCCGCGTCGGCCTTGGCCTGCGCGTCCGCGGCGGCCTTCACCCGGGCGGCCTCGGCGGCAGCCTTGCGGGCGGCCTCGTCGGCAGCCTGCTTCTGGGCGGTGGCCTGGTGCTCGATGCTGTCGCTGACGACCTGGGCCTGCGAAGCCGACGGGATGTCAGCGAGGAGCGAAGCGCCCGCGACGTCCACCGGCTGCGACGGCTTGGCCTCGCTGCCCGAAGCCACACCCACGACGGCACCGACAGCGGTGACCGCGGTGGCGGAGGCCACGGCAACTCCCCGGACCGAGATCCGAGTCACATGGTTTCCTTCCAGCGTCGCCCCCGCGTGACCGTGGGGACGCAACATGCCCCTGGTCTCTGGCCTCCACCTGCTGCTGGTCACGGGAGACACTGGCCCGGCGTCCGCCCCGGCGAACCGGTGCGGGCGTGAAGATCGGGCGGCGTACGGTCCGTCCATATGGAGTTGACGCCCAACGGAAGGGCCGTACGCGGGGCCTGACAGAACCCACACCATGCCGCAACCCGACGCGGAAGCGCAATTCCCGGTTGCGTGGCGAAGCTCACATCCTCGACCCCCGGCCGGTTCTGACCGTTCGATGGACAACCGGCGGTGCGATGTGCTGACGATCCGCCCGGACGCCGGGAGAACCCAGCGGCCGGGCGGATCGTTCGTCGACCTTCTTTTCCCATGGTCCGATCGGCGGACCGGGGGTCAGGGCTGGAAGTCCTCCAGCATTTCGGTCACCAGGGCGGCGATCGGGGAGCGCTCGGAGCGCGTGAGGGTGATGTGCGCGAAGAGCGGATGCCCCTTCAGCTTCTCCACCACCGCCACCACGCCGTCGTACCGCCCCACCCGGAGGTTGTCCCGCTGCGCCACGTCGTGGGTGAGCACCACCCGCGAGCCCTGCCCGATCCGGGACAGCACGGTGAGCAGCACGTTGCGCTCCAGCGACTGCGCCTCGTCCACGATCACGAAGGCGTCGTGCAGCGAACGGCCCCGGATGTGGGTCAGCGGCAGCACCTCCAGCATCCCGCGGGAGAGCACCTCCTCGATCACCGCCGGCGTGGTCACCGCGCCCAGCGTGTCGAAGACCGCCTGCGCCCAGGGGCTCATCTTCTCCGACTCGCTGCCCGGCAGGTAGCCGAGCTCCTGGCCGCCGACCGCGTACAGCGGCCGGAACACCATCACCTTGCGGTGCTGGCGGCGCTCCAGGACCGCCTCCAGACCGGCGCACAGCGCCAGCGCCGACTTGCCGGTGCCGGCCCGCCCGCCCAGCGAGACGATGCCCACCTCCGGATCGAGCAGCAGGTCCAGTGCGACCCGCTGCTCGGCGCTGCGCCCGCGCAGGCCGAAGGCCTCCCGGTCGCCGCGCACCAGTTTGACCCGTCCGTCCACGGTCACCCGGCCCAGCGCCCGACCGCGCTCGGACCCGAGCACCAGGCCGGTGTGCACCGGCAGGTCCTCGGCCCCGTCGATGGTCACCGCGGCCTCGTGCGGGGCGCCGAACAGCTCGTCCACCTGATCGGCGGCCACCGGCAGTTCGGCCATCCCGGTCCACCCGGAGGTGATCGCCAGCTCGGCCCGGTACTCCTCGGCGAGCAGGCCCACCGCGCTGGCCTTGATCCGCATCGGCAGGTCCTTGGAGACGACGGTGACGTCGTACCCCTCAGCCTGCAGGTTGCGGGCGACCGCGAGGATCCTGGTGTCCGCCTCGCCGCCGCCGACCCGGTAGCCCGCCGGCAGCACCGACGGGTCCGAGTGGTTCAGCTCGACCCGGATCGAGCCGCCGATCTCCCCGACCGGGATGGGCTCGTCGAGTCGCCCGTGGCGGACCCGGTAGTCGTCGAGCAGGCGCAGGGCCTGGCGGGCGAAGTAGCCCAGCTCGGGGTGGTGGCGCTTGGCCTCCAGCTCGGTCACCACGACCACCGGGAGCACGACCTCGTGCTCCTCGAAGCGGGTCATGGCGAGCGGGTCGGCCAGGAGCACGCTGGTGTCAAGGACGTACGTGCGCCGGTCTGGTGTCCGGCGGCTCTTGGTACTGACCACTAGGCCTCCAGGGCGGGTGACCCTGCGTCACCCGCGGCTCACCGGCCCCCGCACCCCCTGTTGGGCAGGGTGCCGGTATGCCTGTTGTATGCCCTGACGGTGCGTGGGGCATGCCCTGGAAATCGAAGTCGTTGATCAGTGCAGATGAATTCTCGGTTACCCCGCCCGCGCGGCGTGAGCCGAGGTCAGCCCCCGTAGCGGCGGTGGCGCTGTTCGTACGCGCGCAGCGCCCGCAGGAAGTCCACCTTGCGGAAGGCCGGCCAGTAGGCCTCGCAGAAGTAGAACTCGCTGTGCGCGCTCTGCCAGAGCAGGAAGCCGGACAGCCGCTGCTCGCCGGAGGTGCGGATCACCAGGTCCGGGTCGGGCTGGCCCTTGGTGTACAGCCGTTCCGCGATGTGCTCGACGTCGAGGATCTCCACCAGCTCCTCGATCGAGGTGCCGCGGTCGGCGTGCTCCTGGAGCAGCGAGCGGACCGCGTCGGCGATCTCGTGCCGGCCGCCGTAGCCCACCGCCACGTTGACGGTGATGCCCTCCAGGTGCTCGGTGGCGGCGGCCGCCTCCTTGAGGATCCCGGCGGTCTTGGCCGGCAGCAGGTCCAGGGTGCCGATCGGGCGGATCTTGTAGCGGCGCAGCGCGGCCAGTCCGGTCACCGCGTCCTCGATGATCCCCAGCAGCGGGACCAGCTCCTCGGCGGGGCGGGAGAGGTTGTCGGTGGAGAGCATCCAGAGGGTGACGACCTCGATGTTGGTCTCGTCGCACCAGCCGAGGAACTCGGCGATCTTGTCGGCGCCGCGCTGGTGGCCGAAGACCGTGGTGCCGCCCGCCGCCTTGGCCCAGCGGCGGTTGCCGTCCATGATCACGCCGACGTGGTGCGGGGTCCGGGCCAGGTGTACCTCGACCCGCTGGCCGTAGAGGCGGTACATGCTGCCGAGCACCGACCGCAGCCCTGGCGTGCGCTCCACGACATCGCGCAGACCCATAGTTCAGCCCCTCCGAGCAGTGACCCCCTGGTCCTCGGCCCTGGCCGCCAAAGGTCCTGGTGCAGGGTACTCCGGGAGCCTCCTCGCTGGGAAAGCCGCAGGTCGCACCGTTCAACCGAGAAGTCGGTCCGGTCGGCCGACGAACGGTCTCGACCCGGACACGGCGAGGTCTCCGGAACCTTAAGGAACCCGTAAGGGGACGAACGGATGCTTGACGGGTGCCATTGGTCTAGTCCAGCTTGTTCGACAACGCAGCTGCCGGGCCTCCCGGCGGCCCTGCGACTCCAGACGTGTTCCACCTGTTCTGCGGTTCTTCCCTCCCCCACACGGGGCCGCCGCGACCCCCACCGCGGCGGCTCCTCTCCTCCCTTACAGGAGAGTTCGTCATGGCCCGTACGGTCGTCCCGTCCTCCCACCGCCGGCCCCGCCGGCGCGCGCTGCCCGTGCTCGCCGCGGGCACCACCGCCCTCGCCCTGGCCGGCACCGGCCTGGCCCTGTTCGCCGGCGGCGCCAGCGCCGCGACCGGCAACCTGACCACCAACGGCGGCTTCGAGAGCGGCCTGACCGGCTGGAGCTGCACCGGCGCCGCCGCTGCCGTCTCCTCCCCGGTGCACAGCGGCACCGGTGCGCTGCAGGCGACCCCGAGTTCCTCGGACACCGCGCAGTGCACCCAGACCATCCCGGTCCTGCCCAACTCCAGCTACACGCTGGCCGCCTGGGTGCAGGGCCCGTACGTCTACCTGGGCGCCACCGGGACCGGCGGCACCGACCCGTCGACCTGGTCGAGCCAGAGCAGCTGGAACCAGCTGAGCACCAGCTTCACCACCGGCGCCAACACCACCAGCGTGACGGTCTACCTGCACGGCTGGTACGGACAGGCGGCGTACTCCGCGGACGACGTGACGCTGATCGGTCCGGGCGGGTCCTCGACCCCGACGCCCACGCCGACCCCGACCCCGACGCCGACGCCGACCCCCACCCCGACGCCGACGCCGACGCCCACCCCGACTCCCACCCCGACGCCCACGCCGACGCCGACCCCCACGCCGACGCCGACGCCCACCCCGAGCCCGACCTCGACCAGCACCCCGCCGGCCACCGGGCTGCCCAAGCACGCCCTCACCGGCTACTGGCAGAACTTCGACAACGGGGCGACCGACCAGAAGCTGGCCGACGTCCAGTCGAACTACGACATCATCGCGGTCTCGTTCGCGGACGCCACCAGCACGCCGGGCGCGATCAGCTTCACCCTGGACCCGACCCTGGCCAAGAACCTCGGCGGCTACACCGACGCCCAGTTCAAGGCCGACATCGCCGCCAAGCACGCGGCCGGCAAGAAGGTCGTGCTCTCGATCGGCGGCCAGAACGGCGCCATCACCGTCGCCGACTCGGCCTCGGCCACCAACTTCGTCAACAGCGCCTCCGCGCTGATCCAGAACTACGGGTTCGACGGGATCGACATCGACCTGGAGAACGGGATCAACTCGACCTACCTGGCGCAGGGCCTGCACTCGCTGGCCGCCAAGGTCGGCAGCAACTTCGTGCTCACCATGGCCCCCCAGACCATGGACATGTACACCACCGGCAGCGCCTACTTCCAGCTGGCGCTGGCCACCAAGGACATCCTGTCCGTGGTCAACACCCAGTTCTACAACTCGGGCAGCATGCCGGGCTGCGACGGCAAGAACTACAACCAGGGCACCGAGGACTTCATCACCTCGCAGGTCTGCACCTACATCCAGGGCGGCCTGTCCCCGGCCCAGGTCGGCATCGGCGTCCCGGCCTCGGCCTCCGCGGCGGGTGGCGGCTACGTCAACTCCACCGTGGTGAACAACGCGCTGGACTGCCTGGCCAACGGCACCAACTGCGGCACCTTCGTCCCGCCGGCCAAGTGGCCGACCATCCGCGGCGCGATGGCCTGGTCCACCAACTGGGACGCGAAGAACGGCAACGACTTCTCCACCAACGTGGGCAACCACCTGCACGGCATGCAGTAACCAGCAGCCACACACCCCGGCGGCCGACCTCTTGAGGGAGGGGCCGGCCGCCCCGGCGGGGCCCGCCGCACCGAGCAGGTG
>NZ_JBHYKG010000004.1:0-82444 GCF_042741245.1 Kitasatospora sp. NPDC058965 | reverse complement strand
CCCCCTTGGTCAGGGCCACGCTCATGACCACTCCTCCATGCCCGTCGGTGTTCTCCGCTCGCGAGAACGCGCGCCGGGCCCGCCGCGGTTCCCGGATCAGGGCGGCGGGGGCGGATCCCCCCGGCGGGCGGCCGGGACGGGCGCGGGGACGACCGCGGGGGCGACCGCGGGGACGGTCGGGGAGCCGGCCGCGGCGGCCGCCGCCGGGACCGCCGTCGCGCCGGCCGTCGGGACCGTCGTGGGGATGGCGGTCGGGCCGGTCGGCGGCGCGGCGCCCGGGCCGGCCGGCAGCAGCTCCCAGAGCGAGTCGGGGCGGCCGGGCAGGCAGCGCCCCTCGGCGCGCCAGGCGGCGGTCAGCTCCTCGTAGATCGGCGTGCCGCCGTCGCGCAGGATCGTTTCTGCGACCAGGACCTGCCGGGTGGCGGACCCCGTCAGAGGCATGGGCATCATCACCCCATTCCCAACGAGTGCGACCCGGTTCAGGGCACGCGCAGGGCGGCGCGCAGCCCGGCCGCGCTCCGGAAGTGGTGGGCCGTCATGCCCGCGGCGCGGGCCGCCTCGACGTTCTCGGCGGTGTCGTCGACGAACAGGCACCGGTGCGCGGGGGCGCCGGCCAGCTCGGCCGCCAGGCGGTAGACCCGCGGGTCGGGCTTGGCGAAGCCGACCCGGGCCGTGTTCAGCACCGCGTGCGGCAGCCGGTCCAGGCCCTGGCGGGCCAGGTCGGCCTCCAGCCGGGTGGTGGCGTTGGTGACCAGGACCACCCGCAGGGTGGCGCGCACCTGCTCCAGCAGCTCCGCCACCTGCTGGTCGATCCGGGGTGCCACCGCCGACCAGGAGGTCACGGCCGCGCGGGCCCCGGGGCCGTACCGCTCGGCCAGCTCGTCGGCCACCGCGGCCCGCCACTGCTCGTCGGTGACCAGGCCGGTGATCGCCGGGAGCAGTCGGGCGGGGGCGAACGCGGCGGCGGCCAGGGCGCCGGGCGGCAGGCCGTGCTGCCGGTCCAGGTCGGCGTGGCCGGGGGTGGGCCAGTGGCGCAGCACCCCGTCGAGGTCGCAGAGCAGGGCGTCGAAGTCCGGGTGGTCCATGGCGGGAACTGTGCCACGGGGCGGCCGGACCCGCTGGTCGTGCACCTGACGGGCAGTGAACTGTGCCGGTCGGGAACCGTTTTGTCGGTCCGAGATCCGATTGGTACAGACCACATGGGCGTTGCTGTGATAGAACCTCAGCTCGGTGGTCCGGGTGCTGACGATGTGTGGGGCCGGAGCGGGGAGCGGGCGGGATGGGTCTGACGGGGGTCGGGCGTCGGGTGCGCCGGCGCGGGCTGGTGCTGGCCGCGGTGGCGGTGAGCGTCCTGGTGGCCACGGCGGTGCTCGCCGCGGTGGCCGGACTGGCCCGCGCCGCCGCCACCGACGGGGTGCGCGAGCGGCTGGCCGCCGACCCCGGCCGCTCGGTGGAGCTGGACGCGCGGTGGGCCGCCGACGGGCTGCCGGCGGCCGACCGCGCCGTGCACGTGGCGCTGGTGCGGGCGCTGGCGGGCACCCCGTTCCGCACCGAGACGGCGCTGCGGGCCGCCGGCACCCTGGACCTGCCGCTGCCCGCCGCCGCCCGGAGCCGGGCCTCCGACACGGTGCTGCCCGGTCTGCCGCTGGCAGTGCCGGACCCGTCCCGGCTCGGCCGGCTGCGCTCCGGCGACTGGCCGACCGCCGGGGCGAGCGGGAACACGCTGCCGGTCGCGCTGCCCGAGGCGGCGGCGGACCGGCTCGGACTGACCGCGGGCGGGCAGGTGGACGTCCGCGACCCGGCCAGCGGCGGCACCCTCACCCTGCGGGTGACCGGCGTCTACCGCCCCGACCCGGCCGCCGCCGCGGTCTGGGCCGGCCTCGGTGGCGACGACCGCGCGGCCCCGGCGCTGCTGCTGGTCGACGGCCACCGGCTGACCGCGCTGCCCGCCTTCGCCCGGCGCACCCTGGCCGTCTGGCTCGCGCTGCCCGACACCGACCGGCTGAGCCTGCCCCAACTGGCCCGACTGCGCGACCGGGTGGCCGCCTTCGCGGCCGGCGACCCGGCCCGCTCGGTCTACCGCGGCAGCGCGCCCGCGCTGACCGACACCGCCGTGCACAGCGCGCTGCCCGGCGCGGTGGACGCGCAGGTGCTCCCGGCCCTGACCGCCCGGGCCGAGGTCGACGTGCCGCTCGCCCTGCTGGCCGTGCTGGCCGCCGTGGTGCTGGTGCTGACCGCCCGCCGACTGGCCGAGGCGGCCGCCGCCGAACAGGCGCTGCAGGTCTCCCGCGGCGCCGGCGGACTCCGGGTGCTCGGCGCGGCGGTCGGGGAGTGGGCGCTGGCCGCGGTGCCGGCGGCGGCGGCCGGGCTGCTGCTCGCCGGGCCACTGCTCGGCGCCGTGCTGCGGTCGGCCGGGGCGTCCCCGCCGGCCGGGGCTGCCGCGCCGGCGGCGGCCGGGCTGTGGTGGGCGGCCGGGTTCGCGCTGCTGGTGCACGGTGCGGCGCTGCTGCTGCCGCTGGCCCGGCAGGCGTTGGACCCCGGTGCCGAGCGCGCGCTGCGCCGCCGCCTCCCGCTGCGCCCCGGGCTGCAGCGGGCCGGCGCGGACCTCGCGCTGCTCGCGGTGGCGGTCCTCGGCTACCTCCAACTGCGGCACTACCGCAGCGTGGTGGCGGACAGTGCGAGCAGCGGGTTCGCAACGACGGTCGATCCGGTGCTGGTGCTGGCCCCGGTGGCGATGGCGGTGGCCGGTGCGGTGCTGCTGCTCCGGGTGCTGCCGCCGCTCGGGCGGCTGCTGGAACGGGCGGCCCGGCGCTCCCGCGGACTGGTGCTGCCGCTGGGCGGCTGGCGGTTGAGCCGGGACGGTGGCCGGCAGGCGGTGCCGGTGCTGGTCACCCTGCTGGCGGTGGCCTGCGCCGCGCTGGCGGCCGGGGTGCTGGGCGCGCTGCCGACCAGCGACCGGGACCGGGCGGCCTTCGCCGTCGGCGCCGACCTGCGGCTCACCGGGGTGGCCGGCCCGTCGGCCCAGCGGCACGCGGCCGTGGCCGCCCTGCCCGCGGTCGGCGCGGCCACCCCGGTGGCCGAGCGGTCGGGGTACGTGGGCAACACGGTGGTGCAGACGGTGGCCTTCAACACCGCCTCCGACACCCGGATCCCTTCGCTGCGAAGCGATCTGACGGACCGTCCGGTCGGTGGCGAGCTGGCCGGACAACCGGCGGAGGGACTGGCGGTGCCGGGCGAGCCGACCGCCCTGGACCTCACCGTGCGGGCCGGGGCGGACCAGGCGCTGCCGGACGGCGGGGCGCAGCTGGTGCTCTCGCTGCAGGACGCGGACGGACTGACCGACCAAGTGGTGGCCGCGCTGCCCGCCGACGGGGCGGAGCACCGGGTGACGGTCGACCTGACGGCGGCCGGACCGCGGCACTACCCGTTGCGGATCAGCCGGTTGGGGCTGCGGTTCCCGGTGGGGACGGCGCAGCGGACCACGCTGGAGCTGCACCTGACCCGGATCGAGGCGGTGGCCGGCGCGGGGCGGACCGCGCTGGCCCTGCCGCCCGGCCTGAGCTGGTTCCGCAGCGGCACCGTCTTCTCCACCCCCGAGGCGCTCGGCTGCCCGGGGACCGGCGCCGACCCGGCCCGGCTGCCGTTCACCGACAAGCCGCAGGACGACAAGGCCGGTGCCTGCAGCTGGTCGAGCGGCGGGGCGGACCTGCTGACCGCGGTGGCCCGGTCCCAGCTGCCCGGCTCGCCCTGGGCGGACGGCGGCACCGAACTGGACTTCGCGGTGCTGCCGGGGAGCGGGACCACGACGGCGCAGACCCCGGTGCTGTCCGGGCTGGCGGACCGGGCGCTGCTCGCCGGGCTCCACGCGAAGGTCGGCGACACCCTGTCACTGGACTGGGAGCACGGCCAGTCCGGGACCCAGCTGGTGCGGATCGCCGGTGTGCTGGACGCGGTGCCGGGCTACGACCCGGACCAGGGCCACCTGGTGCTCGACCTGCGGGCGCTGGCCGCCGCCGGCGCCGCGGCCGGGACACCGCCGCCGACCGACACGCACTGGTGGCTGCGCAGCGCGGACCCCGCGGCCCCGCTGGCCGCGCCCGACCCCGCCCGGTTCGGGACGGCGCAGAGCGCCCGGCAGGTGGCGGCCGCGCTGGCCCACGACCCGTTCCGGACGGGACTGCGGTGCGCCTGGCTGCTGGTGCTGGTGACGGCGCCGCTGTTCGCGGTGACGGCGCTGACCCTGCACGCGGTGGGCGCGGTGCGGGCGCGGCAGCGGGAGTTCGCGGTGCTGCGGGCGCTGGGCGTGCGGCGCGCGGAGCTGACCTCGCTGCTGCGCACCGAGCAGTTGGCGGTGACGGTGCTGCCCTCGCTGCTCGGCGGCGTGCTCGGGCTGGTGCTGGCGGCGGTCCTGCTGCCGCTGACCGTGCTGGACGACGGCTCGGGTCCGGTCTTCCCGACGCTGCTGACCGCGCCCGGGCGGCCGCCGGCGGTGCTGGCGGCACTGGTCGGCGGGGCGCTGCTGTCGGCCGCGGTGCTGGTGCTCACCCGGGTGCTGGGCCGGGTGGACCTGGTCCGGGCGCTGCGGGCGGGGGAGGACGGATGAGGGGCGTGGCGGGTCCGGACCACAGGGGGAGTCGACAGTGCTGACCGTGCGTCTGATCCGGCGCGAGGCGCGGACCGCCTGGCCGGTGGCGGTGGTGCTCGCGCTGCTCGCGGTGCTGCTGACCGTGGTGCCGCTGAGCTGGCCGCCGCGGTTCGACCGGCTGGCCGCGGGCTCGTTCGCCGACCGGGTGGCCGCGGCGCAGCAGTCCGGCCCGCTGCTGGCCGCGAGCTCGCAGACCGTCCCGCGGGTCGGCGACCTCGGCTTCGACCTGGTCCGGCGGGGCTCGCTCGACAAGGACCTGGCCTTCCTCGGCACGGCCGTCCGCGACCAGGCCGGCCCGCACCTGGCCGCCGCGCTCGGCAGTCCGACCGCCCGGGCCGAGACCCCGGCGGTCAGCGCGCTCGGCGACGGCCTGCCCGCGCCGTACGGGCGGCCGCCGCGGGTGAGCCTGGCCTACGCCCAACCGGTGCCCGGCGGAGCGCCGTTGGCGTACGTGCAGGGCCGGGCCCCGCAGCAGCCGGTGCCGGAGGACCCCGGCTCCGCCGCGCCGCCGACGCCGATCGAGGTGGCGGTCTCCGAAGCGACCCGGGACCAACTGAAACTGACGGTCGGTCAGACCTTCCGGCTGGCGGACACCGACTGGCGCACCCCGGTGGTGCTGGTGGGCGTCTTCCGGGCCGGCTCCGGCGGCGACCGGCTCTGGCAGCAGTTCCCGCTGCTCGCCGGCCCGCGCACGGTGGCCGCGCAGACCGGCCAGGAGCTGGACGGCACCCTGCTGACCACGTCCGGCGGCCTGGAGCAGGCGGAGCACCGCGGCACCGTGGTGCTCCAACTCGCCTGGGACTTCCCGGTGGCGATCGACCGCACCGGGCCCGCGGCCACCGGCCCGGCGCTGGCCGCGCTGCGCGCCGAGCTGGCCGGGCTGCACGCCGTGGACTCCAGCAAGCTGTGCGCCGGCCAGTTCGACGGCCAGTGCCAGCTCACCGGCCACGCCGTGCCGACCGTCCGGCTGACCGACGGGCTCACCGCGCAGCTGGACGAGTTCGCGGTCCGCCGCGGGCGCACCGAGCAACTGCAGAGCTTCGCGCTGGCCGGGCTGCTCACCGTGGTGGTGGCCACCGCGGTCGCCGCCGCCCGGCTCGGTGCCCGCCGGCGGGCCGGCGCCTTCGCGCTGCAACTGGCCCGCGGCGCCCGGTCGGGCGGGATCGCGGCCCGGCTGCTGGTCGAGGCGGCCGGGCCGGTCGGCCTCGGGGTGGCGGTCGGCCGGGTGCTGGCCGGGTGGCTCGCCCCGCCCGGTGCGGCGCTCGGGTCGGCGCTGCCGGTGCTGGTCGCGGCGGTGCTGGTGTGGTGCGCACCGGCGGCCGTGCTGCTCGCCACGGCCGGTCGGGGCCGACCGCCGGGCGGCGCGCGCCGACTGGTGCTGGACGGCCTGGTGCTGCTGCTGGCAGCCGCCGGCGTGGCGGCGCTGCGGGCCCGCGGCACCTTCACGGGCTCCGGCGTGGATCCCCAGCTGGCCCTGGTGCCCGGCCTGCTGGGCCTGGTCACGGTGGTGCTGCTGGTCCGGCTGCTGCCGCCGGTGCTGCTGCGCGCCGCCCGCTGGGCCGGGCGCGCCCCGGGACCGGTGCCGCTGGTGGCGCTGAGCCGGGCCGCCGCGCAGAGCGGCGCGTCGGCGCTGGCCCTGCTGGTGCTGGTGCTGGCGATGGCCGGCGGCGTCTTCGGCGGTCTGGTCTCCCGCACCCTGGCGGACAGCCGGGACCAGGTGGCCGACTGGCGCACCGGCGGCGCCCCGGTCGCCGTCGTCGGGCCGGTCGACCACCTGCCGCAGGAGCTGCCCGCGGTGGGCCGCCGGGTCCGCATCGTCGGCCTGTCCGGTGCGCTGACCTCACAGGACGACGGGACCAGCTACCCCGGGGCGCAGCTGGTCGGCCTGGACGGCGCCGCGCTGCGGGCGGCCGCCCCCGGCTCCGCACTGGCCCGGGCGCTGGCCGCCGCCGGCCCGGCCGCGGCGCCGACCGGAGCGGGCGGCCCGGACGGCGGCGAGCCCGTGCTGCCCGCGCTGGCCGACCCCGCGCTGGCGGCCCGGTTCCCGGACGGCAGCTTCGAGGTCGCCGCGCCCGGGATGCCGCACTTCCTGGTCCACCTGGTCGGGGCGCTGCCGGCCGACGCGCTGCGCGACCCGGTGCTCGGGCCGGTGCTCGGGAGCGGGCCGCGGTCGGGCCCGCTGCTGGTGCTGGACGGGCCGGCCGCCGACCGGCTGCCCGCGCAGCCCGGGCACCTGTCGGCCGAGCTGCTCTACGGGCCCGGGCTCGACCCGGCCGCGCTCCGCGCCGCCGTCCGGCAGGCGGGCCCGGTGGCGGGTGCCGTGCCGGTGCAGGTGCGCGACCGGGCCGGCGAACTGGCCGCGCTGCGCGGCGACGGGCTGATCCGCTCGCTGCAGCTCGGCTACCGGGTCGCCACCGGCCTGAGCCTGGTCCTGGCACTGCTGGCGCTCGCCCTGGAGCTGGTGCTCGGCGGCCCCGAGCGCGCCCGCACCACCTCGTACCTGCGCACCCTCGGGCTCGGCGGCCGGGCGGTGCTCGGCCTGCAACTGCTGCAGCTGCTGCCGGTGCTGGCCGCCGCGGCCGTCGGCGGCACCGTGCTCGGACTGCTGCTGCCCGGCGCGCTCGGCCCCGGACTGCGGCTCGGCCCGCTCACCGGCGGCCCGTTCGAGCCCGCCGCGCACATCGACTGGACGACCACCGCCGTGCTCGGCGGCGCGCTGACCGTGCTGGTGCTCACCGCGGCCGCGCTGGAGGCCGTCATCGCCCGCCGCCGGGGACTCGGCGCGGTGCTCCGACTGGGGGAGGCCCTGTGACTGCTGTGACCACCGACGGGCCGATGGTCCGCTGCGAGAACCTGGTGCGGATCTTCCGCACCGGCGGCACGGCCCGCGGCGGGGTGGAGGTGCAGGCCCTGCAGGGCCTCGACCTCACCGTGGCGCGGGGCGAGTTGACCGCGCTGGTCGGCGCCTCCGGCTCCGGCAAGTCCACCCTGCTCGGCATCCTGGCCGGCCTGGACACCCCCAGCGCGGGCACCGCCGAGGTGGCCGGCGCCGACCTCGGCGGGCTCGGCCGCCGGGCCCGGACCGAGTACCGCCGGCGGACCGTCGGGGTGATCCAGCAGCAGACCGCGCGCAACCTGCTGCCGTACCTGACGGCCCGGGAGAACGTCCAGCTGCCGATGGGCTACGTCCGCCTGCCGCGCCGCCGACGCGCGGCCCGGGCGGCGGAGCTGCTGGAGCTGATGGGCATCGCCGCGGCCGCCGACCGCACCCCGCAGGCGCTCTCCGGCGGCGAGCAGCAGCGGGTGGCGATCGCGGTGGCGCTGGCCAACGAGCCGCAACTGCTGCTGGCCGACGAGCCCACCGGCGAACTGGACTCCGCCACCTCGGCCGAGGTGTTCGGCGCGCTGCGCACCGCCAACCGCGAACTGGGCACCACCGTGCTGGTGGTGACGCACGACGCGCTGGTCGCCGAGCAGGTCCGCCGCACCGTGCGGATCCGCGACGGCCGCACCGCCACCGAGGTGCTGCGCAGCGAGGCCGACGCCGCCGACCGGGGGCCCGGCGCGGAGTACACCGTGCTGGACCGGGTCGGCCGGCTGCAGCTGCCGCGCGAGTTCACCGAGTCGCTGGGCCTGGCCGACCGGGTCCGGCTGGTGCTGGCGTCCGATCACGTCGAGGTCTGGCCGGACCGCCCGCGGACCCCCTGACGCCGGCTCACCACCCGTGCGGGATCCGCTCCAGCACCCCCGCCCCGAACACCTCGTACAGCGGCAGCGTCTCCAGGTGCACGTAGCCGATGTGGCAGTCGCAGGCGGTGAGCGGGCAGGGGCGGGGGGCCAGTGCGGCGCGGAACGAGTCGTCGTAGAGGTTGCCGAGGACCTCGCGGACGAAGTGGCAGCGGCGCACGGTGCCGTCGCCGTCGACCGACAGCACCGAGCTGCCGGTGCGGCAGGGCAGTCCGGCGCTGGGGTGCGGGTGGCGGCTGTAGGAGAAGAGCGGGTCCAGCTCGGCCCAGTCGGCCGCCTCGGCGTCGGTGTAGTCGCGGCCCTCGGCGGCGTTGACCCAGAGGTAGACCCCGGACGGCAGGTCGGCGCGCAGCCGGCGGGCGGCGGCGAGGTGCTCGGGCTGTCCGACCACGCCCACGCTGTGGCGCACGCCGAGCTCGGCCAGCCGGCGGCTCTTGGCGAGGAAGCGCTCGTGGCCGACTTGACCGGGGTGGTAGGTGGTCCACAGGGCGAGGGTGTCGAGGTCGGCCTCGGCCAGCCACTCGGTGCGGCAGCTGAGGTTGGTCTGGATCGCCACCCGCCGCACCTGCGGCAGCCGGCTGAGCCGGACCATGGTGTCGCGGTACCAGGACCGGACCAGGCCCTCGCCCCAGGGGGTGAAGAGCACCGAGACGGTGTCCCCGGTCGCCGTCACCCAGGCCTCGAACCGGGCCAGCGCCGCCCGGTCGGCGCGCAGCTGGGCCGCGCTGTCGCGCCGCTTGGCGAACGGGCAGTACGGGCAGTCGTAGTCGCAGGAGGCGAGCGGGCCGCGGTAGAGCAGGGTCAGGTCCACGGCCGGCCTCACCGCGCCAGGTACGTGGCCATCAGGGCCCGCACCTCGTCGGAGAACAGGGCCGGACCGACCGCGTCCGAGTGGGCCAGCCCCTCCGGGGTGAGCCGCAGCCGCCCGGCGCCGACCGTCAGCCGACCGGCGACCGGGGCTGCGGCGAGGTCGGCGGCGAAGTCCTCGGTGGCCTCGGTGCCGAAGCGGCGCCGGTAGTCGGCCAGGTCCAGGCCCTCGGCCTGGAGCAGGGACTGGACCAGGTGCCGGCGGCGCGCTTCCGCCGGGACCATCTCGTGCCCGAACTGGGCCCGGGTGAAGTCGGTGGTGGTGACGTAGTCGTCGATGATGGAGCGCACGTCCGAGGCACCGACCGCGTAGTCGAACGAGTAGTGCAGCCCGGAGGTGTACGAGCGCGCCCCGCAGCCCAGCCCGACCATGCCGTCGGTCTGGCAGCTGTACTCGGCGCTCCCGGCCTGCGGCGCGTCCGCCCGGCGGAACATCCGCATCGAGACCTGCTGGTAGCCCAGCGCCAGCAGGTGGTCGCGGCCGGCCCGGTACAGGCGCAGCCGCTGGGCGTCCCAGCCGGCCGGGGAGTCCTCGGCGGTCCGCCGGGCCAGGCCGGTGAGCGGGCGCACGTAGAGCGGGTAGAGGTAGAGCTCCTCCGGCCGCCAGGCCAGCGCCGCGTCGAGCGAGCGCAGCCAGCTCCGCTCGGTCTGCCCGTCGATGCCGTAGATCAGGTCGATGTTGAGCACCGGGAAGCCCGCCGCGCGGATCCGGTCGAGCGCGGCCTCCACCGCGGCGCGCTTCTGCGGCCGGACCGCGGAGCGCGCCTCCTCGTCCAGGAAGGACTGCACGCCCAGGCTGAGCCGGGTGGTGCCGCGCTCGGCCAGCACCCGCAGCCGGTCGGCGGTGGCGGTGTCGGGCGAGGCCTCCACCGAGAGCGGGACGGCGCGCAGGTCCACGCCCATCCGCTGCTCGGCGATGTCGCACAGCCGCTCCAGCTCGGCGGCGGTCAGGTAGGTCGGGGTGCCGCCGCCGAAGGCCGCCAGCGCGAACCGGGCCCCGGGGGCCAGCGCCTCGCGCACGGTGGCGGCCTGGCGCTCCAGGGCGTCCAGGTAGACCGTGGTCAGGCCCTCCGGGCTGCCGATCCGGGTGAACAGGTTGCAGAACCCGCAGCGCACCTCGCAGAACGGGATGTGCAGGTAGAGCGAGAGCGCGTGCTGCGGCTCGCCGGCCCAGACCTCGCGCAGCGCCGGGCGCGGGTCCAGCGGGCGGTAGGCGGTCTTGTGCGGGTAGGCGTAGACGTACGACTCGTAGGGCGTCGTCGGCGTCGTGGTGGTCATCGGGTGCCGGCCTCCTCGGTCGCGGGGACGTCCTGGGTCGCGGGGACGGTGAAGTGCGCGTACGGCACGGTCCAGACGGTCTCGTGGCCGATCCGGTGGCCGGTGTACCCGTCCTCGCCGTAGGCCGTCCCGTGGTCCGAGCAGACGATCGCGAAGCACGGCAGCCGCCGGCTCACCGCGCGCAGCAGGCGGGGGAGGTGCCGGTCGACGTACTCCAGCGCCGCCGCGTGGCTGGCCCGGCTGTCGCCGTCGGCGCGGGTGGCGCCGGGCAGGTGGAACCAGTTGGGCTGGTGCAGCGCGGAGACGTTCAGCAGCAGGAAGAGCGGCCGGTCCGCGGGCTGTTCGGCGGCGACCCGTTCGGCGCAGGCGACCTGGGCCTCGAACGAGGTCGCCGAGGGTACCCCGAACTCGGGCTCCCAGTAGCTCTCCTGGAACAGTCCGGGGAGCACCGAACCGAGCGGGCCCTGCTTGTTGAAGAAGCCGACGCCGCCGATGCAGACCGTGCGGTAGCCGACGGCGGCCAGCGCCGAGGGCAGGTCGGGGGTGTCGAAGACCCAGGTGCGCGGCTCGGTGGTCTCCGAGCCCGCGAACCGGGCGGCGAACAGCCGCGGGTGCGGACCGTCCGGTTCGGCCGGGGTGGGCAGGAAGCCGGCCAGCATCGCCTGGTGGGCGGCGTAGGTGAAGCTGCCGGGCGTGTGCCGCCGTTCCCAGCGCCCGCCGGGCAGCAGCGCGGCCAGGTGCGGGATCCGGCCGGCCGCGGCCAGCTCCTGCGCGACGTCGTGGCGCAGCGTGTCCAGGGTCAGCAGCAGCAGGTGGTGGCTGCCGACGACGGCGTTCATGTCGGGTATCTGATGGTGCGTCACGGTGCGTCGTTCCTGGGAGCAGTGGTGGTCGTTCGACGGAGCAGGGCGGCGACCTGCGCCTGATGGGTGTCCAGCCCCTCGGCCGGGCCGCCGGGCAGTCCGGTCAGCCCGGGCAGCAGGTCGCCGAAGGCGTTGACCTCGCCGACGTGGAAGCGCTGCCAACCGGTGGCCGGCAGCAGGTCCACGCCGACCATCGGGGAGTGCGGGAAGCAGGCGGCGGCCCGCTCGCAGACCGCCAGCAGCTCGGGCCAGCGCGGGCCCGCCGCGGCGACGGCGGCCCCCAGGTCGCCCCGGGCGCCGCCCAGGTGCAGGTTGGTCATCGGGCTGCGGCTGGTCCGCACCACGGCGTGGGTGGCCCGGCCCGCGACCACCACCACCCGGAGGTCGGCGGCCCGGCCGTGCTGCGCGGCCTTCGGGATCCAGCGCTCGACCTGCAGGCCGTCCGGCGCCAGGCGGTCGACGATCGCGGCGACCTCCCGCTCGTCCCGGTAGCGGCGCACCCGGAGCGAGTTGTGCAGCACGCCGGCGGTCAGCTCGACCGAGGTGGTGGCCTGCAGCCGGCCGTGCGGGCCGAACTCCAGCGCCAGCACCCCGCTGGCGGACGAGGCGTGTGCCGGCTTGACGAAGACCCGGCGCAGCCCGGCCGCGGCCAGGCGCTCGCGCAGGTCCGCCCAGCCGAGCAGCGGGCCCGCCGACTGGTCCAGCGCGGCGGGGACCGGGACCCGGGCGGCGGTGAGGATCCGGTGGGTGGCCCGCTTGTCGAACATGGCGGCGATCTCGGCCGGGTCGCCGAGCAGCTCCGCGCCCGGCGTCGCGCGGACGGCCGCCGCGAGCCGGTCGAGCGCCCCGGTCACCCCCCGGTACCAGGCCGCGGTGCCCTCCACCCGGGTCGGCGCGTAGCCGACGCCGAGCGCCGGGCCGCGCAGCAGCCGGTCGACCTCCTCGTCCTCGCCGGGGGAGTCGACCCGCACCAGGGTGCCGGGGGCCGGCCGGACGTCGCCGCGCAGCAGGTCCCGCCAGGGCAGCACGGTGGGCTCGGGCAGCCCGGCGGCCCGCGCGGCGGCGGCGAACAGGGTGAGGCGCCGGTTCCCCGGGATGCCGACCACCGTGAGGTGACGGGGGATCACCAGCTCCCCTACTCGGAGTTGGCGACGTAGCGCCAGTCGTCGGTCGGCCGCTCGTGCTCCGACAGGTCGACCTCGACCCCGGGCAGCGCCGCGACGATCCGGTCGACCACGGGATCGGTCAGGAAGTGGTGGTGCAGGTCGAGGCGGCGCAGGTGGGTGAGCGGCTGACCGTCCAGCAGGGCGGTGGCGCCCCGGTCGGTCAGGATGCCCATGGCCAGGCTGAGACTCTCCAGCCGGGCGACCACCGGCGCGCCCGCGACGGCCGCGGCGATCTCGTCCTGCAACTCGCTGTTCTCCAGGCCGAGGTGGCGCAGCGCGGGCAGCCGGGTGCCGTCCAGGAACGGCGCGAGGTCGGCCACGGTCGCGTCACCGCCGTACTCGGAGACGCCGAGCCACAGCTCCAGTCGCTCCAGCGCCGGGAAGTCGCTCGCGCCGACGGCCCGGACCACCTCGGCCGGCAGCCCGCCCGCCTCGAAGCGCAGCGCGCGCAGCTGCTCGTGCCGCACCGGGCGCAGCGCCAGCCCCTCCTTGCCGTCGTAGTCGCCGGAGGCGCCGCGCACCACCAGCTCCTCCAGGCGCGGGAAGGCCTCCAGCACCGGGGTGACGTCGGTCAGCTGCAGCCAGGAGATCTCGCACTGCTCGAAGGTCACGTCACCGAGGAACAGGGCGCGCAGGTTGGGCAGCCGGTCGGCGGCGGCCGTGACGGCGGCGAGCGCCTCGGTGAGGGGGCAGTAGTCGTCGGTGAACCAGGGGCCGATGACCACGGCGCGGACCTGCTCGGTGTCCACCCGCGCCAGGAAGTCGGCCCAGACCTCGGGGAACTCCCGCTCCGCGTCGTAGTGCAGGCCCACCCGCCAGGCGACCGCGTCGGCGGCGGGGAGGGGGCGCGCGGCGGCGGGCGCGACCTCGTCCCCGTCCGCGTCCGCGGTGTCCGGATCGTCAAGGTCGGCCACGTCGTCCAGGTCGTCGTCCTCGTCCTCGGGGAACAGGTCGAAGACCGGGAGCCGGTGGAAGTGGGTCAGGTGCTCGCTGATCGCCACGGCGCTTCTCCTCGTGATGGTGTGACAGGGACCGGTGTACCAGGGCCGACGGACAGCGACGGCGACGGCGACAGCGACGGCGCCGGCGGCCGCGACGGCCGCGGGGCCGCGCGGGCCCCGCCCGCTCCGCGGCCCCCGCACTCCCCGGTGCTACTCGGCGAACGCGACGTAGCGCCAGATCTCGCCGTCGTCCTCGTCGGCCTCCTGCGGCTCGGCCAGGTCGAGCTCGACCCCGGGCAGGGCCGCGCGCAGCCGCTCCGCCATCGCGTCGGTCAGGAAGTGGTGGTGCAGGTCGAGGCGGTGCAGGTGGGTGAGCGGCTGACCGTCCAGCAGGGCGGCGGCGCCCTCGTCGGTGAGCGTGCCGAAGGCGAGGCTCAGGCTCTCCAAGCGGGCCACCACCGGTGCGCCGGCCAGCGCGGTGGCGATCTCGTCCTGCACCTCGCTGTCCTCCAGCCCCAGGTGACGCAGCTTCGGGAACAGCTGCCCGGAGAGCAGCGGCGCCAGGTCCGGTGCGGCGATGTCGCCGCCGTAGTCGCCCACGCCCAGCCACAGGTCCAGGGAGGCCAGTTCGGGCAGCTCGCTGCCCAGCACGCCGTCCAGGACGGCGCGCGGCAGCCCGCCGGACTCGAAGCGCAGGGTGTGCAGGGCCCGGTGCTGCACCGGGCCGAACCGGTCCGCGCCGCGGGCACCGAGGACTTCGAGGCGCGGGTACGCCTCGGCCACCCGGGTCAGGTCGCAGAGCTGGATGTAGGCGAGGTCGGACTCCTCGCGGACCAGGTCGCCGAAGAAGACCGCACGCAGGTCGGGCAGCCGGTCCGCCGCGTCCACCAGCAGCTCGGCGATCCGCGTGGCGGGGACCTCGAAGTACTCCGACCACGCACCGATCACCAGCGCCTGCACCCGCGGGGCGTCGACGGTCTGCAGGAACCGCTCCCACTTCTCCTCGAAGCTCTCCAGCAGCGAGCGGTTGTAGCGGTGGTCCCACACCACGTCCACCGCCAGTCGCCAGGCCGCGCCGGCGGCGTCCGGCAGCGGCCGGCGGTCCTTCGGGCTGGGGAAGGCGACCACCGGCAGTCCGTGGAACTCCTGCAGATGCTCTTCGACGCTCATGCCTGCCCGCTCCCGCGCTGTCCGGCTGCTGTGGTCGGACATTCCTATCAGCAGATCGGGTGGCCGTGAGCAGCAGATCGCCGGCCCGCTGCCGGATCCCGCCCGGCGGACCGTACTCCGCTTCCGGCGCGCTGTCGGCCCCGCGCTGTCGACCCCCGCTCGCTGTCGACCCCCGCTCGCTGTCGGACCCCGCCCCGCTGTCGGACCCCGCGCCTAGCGTTCGGTACGACGGCGCGGGCGTTCGGCCCGCCGCGGAGGAGGATGCCGTGTACCGCCAGGGTGATGTGCTGATCGTCCCGGTCCCCGAGGAGACCGCCCCCGGGGCGGACCGCGGGCTGACCAAGCAGCCGCGCGACGTCCGGGGCCGGCTGGTGCTCGCCCTCGGCGAGGTGACCGGCCACGCCCACGCGGTGCTCGGCCCCGGCGACCTGCTGCGCGAGCCCGGTCCGTTCGCCACCGCCTGGCTGCACCTGCCGGAGGGCGGGCGGGTGGTGCACGAGGAGCACGCCGCGATCGCCCTGCCGAAGGGCTGGTACCGGGTGGTGCGCCAGCGCGAGTACCTGCCCGGCGCCGTCCGGGTGGTGGCGGACTGACGGTCCGCCGGCAGCGCAGCAGTCCGTCCGAGAACCAGGAGACCGAAGTGACGACGCACCGGCAGACCGGCCCCCGCACCCCCGCCGAGGCGGCCCAGTACTGGCGCCGGGCCTCGGTGGACACCGACCCCGCCGACCGCGCGACGGCTGAGCGCGCCGTCCGGGCCGCCTACCGCGCGGCCGGGCTGGCCGAACCCACCGCCCTGGTCTGGTTCGACTCGCCGCTGCAGGCCGCACTCGCCGCGCTGCTGCTCACCGGCGGCGCCGAGGCGTTGGCCGGCTGCCCGGCCTGGGCGCAGACCGAGCCGCTGCTGGCCCGGGTCGCGGAGCGGTTGGCGGCCGGTGCCGTACCGCCGGTGGCCGGGAGCGCCGGACCGAGCGTGCGCGAGGCGGTGCGGACCCGACCCTGGGAGCAGGCCCGCCGGCGCACCCACGAGCGCCTCGGTGCCCTCGGCTGGGCCGGGCTCTGGTCGTTGACGGGTGGTGAACTCTGGCCCGCCGGGCAGGCGCTGACCGGCCGGATCCGCGACGCGGTGGCCGAACGGCTGCACGGTGCGGGCGAGTTGGCCGCGGTCGAGGAGGAGCTGCGGGAGGTCGGCGAGCACGACCGGGCGGAGGAGCTGCGCGAGCGGACCGCCGGCGCGGTCGGTGCCGTCCGGCTGGCGCTGCTGGACGCGGTGCTCGGCCAGCAGGACGCCCCGTGGCTGGCCGCGTTCGACGCCGCGGGGGAGCTGGACGAGGCGCTGGCCCCGGTCGCCGACGTGGCCCGCAGCGCCGGCTGGTGGTGGCCCTACGCGCGGGTCGCGCTGCTCTGCGAGCGGCCCGGCGAACTGCACCGCGACGAGGCCGGCCGGCTGGACCGCGCGGACGGCCCCGCGCTCGCCTACCCCGACGCCTTCGCGCTGTACGCCTGGCGCGGCATGCCGGTCCCCGCCGACTTCCTGGCCACCCTGGGCACCCTCACCCCCGAGCGGATCCGCGACGAGGAGAACGCCGAGCTGCGCCGGGTCATGCTGGAGCACTACGGCTACGACCGCTACCTGGCCGACTCCGGCGCCGAACCGCTGCACCGGGACGAGACCGGCGTCCTGTGGCGGATCCAGCTCCCGGACGACGAACCGGTGGTGATGGTCGAGGTGGTCAACTCCACCCCCGAGCCGGACGGCAGCTCCCGCACCTACTGGCTGCGCGTGCCGCCGGCCACCCGCACCGCCCGGGCCGGCGTGGCCTGGACCTTCGGCCTGACGGAGGAGCAGTACCGCCCGCAGCGCGAGACATGACGGAACGTCATGCCGCGGCGCTGCCGGGAGCCCTGATGCGGCACTAGCATGCGGGCATGCGATCCGGCACGGGGGAACGGGACGGGACGGCGCTGTGGGACGTCGCCTGCCCGCAGCGGTCGAGCCGGGTGGCCGGGGTCCGGATGGCCGGGTTCCGCGACCGGGGCGCGGCACCGATCGACCTGCGGGTGATCCCGCAGCCCACGGTGGTGCTGGCGCTGCAGTTCGGCGCCGGCGCGCCCGTGGTGGACGACGCCGCCGGGCGTCGGCACCGGGGGAGCGTGGTCGCCGGGCTCGGCGCCGGCGGCCGGGGCGCGGTCCGGGTGCGGGGCGCCGACCTGGCGGTCCTGCAGGTGCGGCTCTCCCCGGTGGTGGTCCGCGCGGTGCTGGGCGTCCCCCCGGCCGAGCTGGACGGCGCCGTGGTGGCGCTCGACGAGCTGTGGGGCCGGGAGGCGGCGCGGGTCTGCGAGCAGCTGGCCGAGGCCCCCTCCTGGGAGCACCGCTTCGCCCTGGTGGAGGCGCTGCTCGCCCACCGGTGCGCCGCCGCCCCACCCGTGGACCCGGAGGTGGCCCGGGCCTGGCAGCGGATCGTGGTCGGCCGCGGCGCCGTGCGGGTCGACGGGCTGGCGGCCGAGGTCGGGTGGAGCCGCAAGCGCCTCTGGTCCCGGTTCCAGGCGCAGGTCGGCCTGCCGCCCAAGCGCGCCGCGAACCTGGTCCGCTTCGACCACGCGGTGCACCGCTTGGTCGCGGGGGAGCCCGCCGCCCGGGTCGCGGCGGAGAGCGGCTTCGCGGACCAGTCCCACCTGCACCGCGACGTGGTGGCGCTGGCCGGGACGACCCCGGCGACGGTGGCCGGCTCGCCGTGGCTGGCCGTGGACCGGATCGCCTGGTCCGGTCGGTGAGCCGGGCAGGGGCCCGGTCCGCGTCCGGACAGGTCCGCGCGCCGACCGGTGTCCGCGCCGACGGGTATCCGCGCCGACCGGTGTCCGCGCCGACCGGAACATTTCTCCAATACCGCGGCCGGTCCGGCTTGTGACGCTGCAGGCATGTCCACGAACCTCTCTGACGTCCAGTCAGTTCTGATCGACCGGCCCCGCTACGGGGTCGACGCGCCGGGCTTCCCGGCCGTCACCGGCGCCGCCGGCGTCGCCTGCTGTCTCGCCGCCGCCCGGTGGCGCCCGGGCCGGACCGGTACGGCGGCGCTGGGAACGGCCCTGCTCGCCTCCACCGGCGTCTACCTGCACACCACGCTGCGCGGCAAACTGCGGCTCTGGGACCGGGAGCTGGACCGGCTCGGCCTGACCGGCGACGAGCACCTGCTCGACCTGGGCTGCGGTCGCGGCGCGGTGCTGGTCGCCGCGGCTACGCGGTTGCCGGCGGGGCGCGCGCACGGTGCGGACCTCTGGTCCGGGACGGACCAGAGCGGCAATCACCGCGGCGCCACGCTCGCGAACGCCGCCGCGGCCGGGGTCGCCGACCGGGTCGAGGTGCACACGGCGGACATGACCGCGCTGCCGTTCGCGGACGCCTCCTTCGACGTCGTGACCAGCGCGCTGGCCATCCACAACATCCCGTCGGCCGAGGGCCGCCGCCGTGCGGTGACCGAGGCGATGCGGGTGCTGCGCCCCGGCGGGCAACTGCTCGTCGCGGACTTCTGGTGGATGGCCAGGAGGTACGCCGCACAGCTCGGACAGGGCACGCTGCGCCCGCTCGGAGCCGGGTACTGGTACGGCGGTCCGTGGTTCGCGGTCTCGCTGCTGCACGTCGTGAAGGAGCACGGGCCGGCGGGGGAGCAGCCGTGCTGACCGGTCGTCACCCCGCGTCGGGTGCCGTGCGCACGTCCGGCGTCCGCCGCAGGTCCGGTACCGGTCGCGCGCCCGGGGCCGGGCCGACCGGCGGCACCCGGGCCGGCCGCCGGACGATGTCCGCCCTCGCGCGCTGGTGCTACCGGCGCCGCTTCGTGGTGATCGCCGCCTGGGCGGCCCTGCTGGTCGCGCTGGCGCTGCTCTCCCGGGCGGCGCCCACGGCGTACGACAACTCGCTGGTGCTGCCCGGGACGGGCTCGGGCAGCGCCCAGCAGCTGCTGCAGAGTTCCGCGCCCGACCGGGCGGGCGACGTCGACCAGATCGTCTGGCGGGTGAGCGCGGGCCGGGTCACCGATCCGGCCGTCGAGCAGCGGATGTCGGCGATGCTCGCGCAGGTGGCGCGGCTGCCCGCCGTCGCCTCGGTGACCGGCCCCTACCGGCCGGGCGGCGAGGCCGGGGTGAGCGCGGACGGGCGGACCGGGTACGCCACCGTGACCTTCACCGACCAGGCGGACAACCTGGCCCACGCCGACGTCGACCGGGTGATCACGGTCGCGACCGCCGCCCGCGCGCCGGGCCTGGCGGTCGAGTTGGGCGGCAAGGCGATCGCGGGCGCCGAGGAGACGCCCGCCTCGAACGCCTCGCTGGTCGGCATCGTCGCGGCCGCCGTCATCCTGCTGGTCGCGTTCGGCTCGGTGCTCGCGATGGCGCTGCCGATCGTGACCGCGGTGGCGGGGGTGGGCAGCGGACTGCTGCTGATGGCCCCGCTCAGCCGGGTGATGCCGGTGAACGGGATCGCGCCGATCCTCGGCGCGTTGATCGGCCTCGGCGTCGGGGTGGACTACGCGCTGTTCATCGTGACCAGGCACCGCCGTGGACTGCGGGCCGGACTGGACCCCGAGGCGGCGGCGGTGCGGGCGCTCGACACCGCCGGCCGGGCCGTCCTGTTCGCCGGCGGCACGGTGTGCATCGCGCTGCTCGGCCTGCTCACCGTCGGCCTGCGGTTCATCGACGGGCTGGCGGTGCCGGCGGTGGTCACCGTGGTCTGCACCGTGCTGGCGGCCGTCACGCTGCTGCCCGCGCTGCTCGGCGTGCTCGGCCCGCGGGTGCTGAGCCGCCGGCAGCGCCGGGCGGTGCAGGCCGGCGAGCCGGACCGGACGGAGCGGGGGACCGGGTGGTGGGCGCGCTGGACCCGCGCCGTGCCGCGGTTCGCCGCCGTGTTCGCCCCGCTCGGGCTGGCCGTGGTGCTGGCGGTGTCCGCCCCCGTGCTGCAGCTGCGGCTGGGGTTCGCCGACGCGTCCAACGACCCCGCGTCCACCCACACCCACCAGGCGTACGAGATGCTCGCCGACGGCTTCGGGCCGGGCTTCAACGGCCCGCTGCTGCTGGTCGCCCAGACCCGGTCCGCGGCGGACCGGGCCGCACTCGACCGGCTCGACCGGGCGCTCGCCGCGGTGCCGGGGGTGGCGGCCGTGCAGACCGCGCCCGGGCAGGGGGCGGCCGACGCGTCATCGGCCGACCCGTCGACCGCCGGCACGTCGTCGGCCGGCACGTCGTCGGGCGGCACCCCATCCGCCGGCACCCCAACCGCCGGCACGTCAGCGGCCGACGCCTCGGCCACCGGCGCGGCGGTCGAGGTGACCGAGGTCCTGCCCGCCACCGCGCCCGAGGACCCGGCCACCTCCGCCCTGATCGACCGGCTGCGCGGCACCGTCGTCCCGGCCTACACGCAGGGCACCACGCTGCGGGTCTACGTGGGCGGCCTGACGGCCACGTTCGACGACTTCGCCGCGGTGACCGGCGCCAAGCTGCCCTGGCTGCTCGTCACCGTGGTGGGGTTCGGCTTCCTGCTGCTGATGGTCGCCTTCCGCAGCCTGCTGATCCCCGCGGTCACCGCCGTGCTCAACCTGCTGGCGGCCGCCGCCTCGTTCGGCGTGCTGACCGCGTTCTTCCAGTGGGGCTGGGGCACCCGGGCGTTCGGCCTCGGTGCGCCCAGCCCGGTCGAGGGGTACCTGCCCGAGCTGGTGCTGGCGGTGCTGTTCGGCCTGTCGATGGACTACCAGGTGTTCCTGGTCAGCCGGATGGCCGAGGAGTGGGCCCACACCCGCGACAACGCCCGGGCGGTGCTCGCCGGGGTGACCGACACCGCCCGGGTGATCACCGCCGCCGCACTGATCATGATCGCCGTCTTCACCGCGTTCGTGCTGACCGGTCAGCGCAGCATCGCCGAGTTCGGCGTCGGCCTGGCCGCCGCCGTGGCGCTGGACGCCTTCGTGCTGCGCACGGTGCTGGTCCCGGCCGTGATGCAGCTGTGCGGCCGCGCCAACTGGTGGCTGCCGCCCTGGCTGGACCGCCGCCTGCCGCACCTGACGGTCGAGCCGCCGGCGGCGGAGCAACCCGACCGGGTGCCGGGTCCCGCGCTCGTCTAGGGCCGGGCGGTGCGGGTACGCGCGTCTCGCGGCGCCGTCCCGCACCGCCCGGTCACCGTCCCGCGCCGCGCGTTCGTCGGCGGAGCCGCCCGGCGGAACCGGTTGGGTCGATCCCTCGTCCACTAGCATGATCGGTTGCTTGAACCGGCCGACCGCTTCAGGGGGAAACATGTCGATATCTGTCCATCCGCCGACGCTCAGTCAGGCCGCCACGCAGGTCGGCACGACCGCGGCCGGCGTCGACCAGAAGGCGCAGACCGGCATGCAGTCCAGCGCCACCGCCGCCGCCGGCAACCCCGGTTTCGCGACCGCCACCGCGCTCACCGGCTGCGCAGCCGCCTGGCAGACCCACCTGCAGCAGCTCGCGGCCGGCCTGAACGCCACCGCCGACGCGCTCGGACAGACCGCGGACAACTACGTCCAGACCGAGACCGCGCTGGCCGGCAACTTCCACCACGCCGCCAACGGCCTGCTGCAGGGCCAGGGGGCGAACTGACGTGGCCGACGCAGCCGCGGCCGGCGGCGGCTCCCCGAGCACGGGGATCACGCTCGACGAGCTCAAGAACGCCAAGCCCGCCCTCTGGACCACCGCCGCCGGCGACTGGGCCGCGATGGCCAAGCACTGCTGGGAGGCCTCCACGGAGGTGCGCCACCAGGCGACCCAGAAGATCGCGCCCGTCTGGAGCAGCAGTGTCGACACCCTCGCCCAGGCGAAGATGACGGCCCAGGCGGACGCGCTGGAGGCCGCCTACGACGAGATGCGCGGCGTGGTCGCGGTCCTGGACGGCGCCGCGGAGGCCTTCGAGGTCGCCCAGCGCTCGCTCACCACGGCGCTCTCCTTCGCCGACCAGAACAACATGACCGTCGCGGCCGACGGCACCGTCACCAGCCAGACGCTGCGGATGCCGCACGCCCACAACCTGCTGGACCCGGGCGACATCCAGCAGATCAACCAGCAGGTGAGCCAGACCTCCTGGCTGGTCCGGCAGGCCCTCGCCGACGCGAACAAGGCCGACGCCGCAGCCGCCGCGGCGCTGAACCGGCTGGCCGGCCAGGTGAACGTGACGAACCCGAGCACCGCCCTCGACAACGTGCAGAAGGACGCGGCGCCGCTCGAAGTGACCCTGATCGCCGGCACCGTCCCGCCGCCCGGCACCGACCCCGCGCTGGTCGCCGCCTGGTGGAACGGCCTCACCCCCGAGCAGCAGCAGCAACTCCAGCTCGCCGTCCCGGCCTCGCTCGCCCACCTGGACGGCATCCCCACCGCCGTCCAGCAGCAACTCATCGGCACCGACGGAAAGTTCGACCGGTCGAAGTTCATCCAGTGGGCGATGGACAACTGGGACAACACCGACCTCGACACCTTCGACAACAACTGCACCAACTTCACCTCCGACGCGCTGCACGCGGCCGGACTCGCCTACAAGAACGACGGCGACGGCACCTTCGGCGACAACAACTGGTTCAAGGGCGCCCAGGTCGGCAGTTGGGGCGGCCCGGTGACCAACTGGATCGACGCGCACGACCACAGCCACACCAGGAGCTGGGCGCTGGCCGGCGGCCTGCACGACTTCCTGCTCAACAACGGCAGCACCACGGTCCCGCTCTCCCAGGCCCGCCCCGGCGACATCATCTTCCTGCAGCAGGCCGGTCCCGGCCC
Organism: Kitasatospora sp. NPDC058965; assembly: GCF_042741245.1. Taxonomy (NCBI): domain Bacteria; kingdom Bacillati; phylum Actinomycetota; class Actinomycetes; order Kitasatosporales; family Streptomycetaceae; genus Kitasatospora; species Kitasatospora sp. NPDC058965. The sequence goes on along the minus strand of NZ_JBHYKG010000004.1, from coordinate 60,000 downwards.
CAACGCCGCGGTCGGGGACATCCACCACGCCTGCATCATCACCTCGATCACCCCCGACGGCGACGTGCACTACACCCAGCACACCAACAGCTACCTCAACGCCAGCCTCAACACCCGGCTGCCGTCGGAGCTGCAGGAAGAGGGCCAGCAGAACGTCGTCGTCGTCCGCGTCCAACCCAACTGGTGAGGCAGGCGCCGTGACCGTTCCCCCCACCCGCCGCTCCGCGCGGGCCGTCCTCTGCTCGGTGGTGCTCAGCCTGGCCGCGCTGGGCGCCGGCGTGCTCGCGCACCTCACCTACCAGGCGCACCGGCCGGACTACGAGCGGGACATCCACTGCGCCCCGATCCCGCTCCCGGACGGCCTGGTGACGTACACCTGGCTCGCGGTCGGCCTCGCGGTGGCGGCCGTGGCCCCGCTGGCCTGGCTCGCCACCCGCCGCGCACGGCGCACCGCGCGCCCGCACCGCGGCGCCGTGCCGGTGGCCGTGCTGCTGCTGGTCGTCGCGGCGGTCGGCGGGGTGGCGCCCGGTGTGGCGGACGTGAGCTACATGCACCGGATGAACGCGGGGATGTTCCCGGGCTCGGACCTGTGCGGTGGGTGACCGGGAGGGGCCGGACGACGTGACGGAGACAGAGGTGACTCAGGTGGACATCGCCGGAGGGCGCGAGGGGCGCGAGGCGAGTGAGGGGCCGCAGGGGCGCGTCTCCCGTCGGCGCCTGCTGCGGATCGGCGCGGGCGTGGTGGGCGGCGGCGCGGTGCTCGGGGCCGCCGCCGGGGGCGGCATGCTGGCCGGTTGGCTGCCCGGCGGGGTGCCGTTGAAGCGGGCGCTGGGGCTCACCGGCACCGACGGCACGGTCCCCGACGCGGCACCGGGCCCGGTCCGGGTCGACCAGGTCCGCTCGGCGGCCCGCAGCCGCGAGGTCACGATGGTGACCATGCTGCCCCCGGGGACGACGGCGAGCAGCGCGCTGCCGGTCTGCGTGCTGCTGCACGGCCGCGGGAGCGACGCGCGCGGCATGATCACGATCGGTACGCCGCAGTTCCTGGCCGCCGCGGTCGGGTCCGGCCTGCCGCCGTTCGCCGTCGTCGCCCTCGACGGCGGCGACGCCACCTACTGGCACCAGCGCGCCGCGGGCGACGGCGACGACCCGCAGGCCATGCTCGCCGACGAACTCCCCGGCTGGCTGCAGGCCCGCGGCCTGTCCGCCCCGCGCGCCGCCATGGGCATCTCCATGGGCGGCTCCGGTGCCCTCCAGTACGCCGTCGCCCGTACCCGGGCCGGCCACCCGCTGGCCGCGGCCGCCCTGCTCAGCCCCGCCCTCTTCCGCAGCTGGCCCGACGCCCGCACCACCGGTGGCTACGCCGACCAGGCGGACTGGCAGGCCCACGAGCCCACGCTCCACCTCGACCAGCTGCGCCTCGGCTCGCTGGGCGTCTGGTGCGGCCAGGAGGACCCGTTCTGCCCGGCCGCCCGGTGGACCGCCGAGCAGGCGCGAGCCGCCACGGCCCGGTTCCCCGACGGCGAGCACACGGACGGCTTCTGGCGGCGCGTCATGCCGGAGGCGATGACGCTGGTGGGGCACGCGCTGGCGGGAGCGGGCTGAGCGGGTTGGGCGGGCCGGGTGGGCCGGGTGGGCTGAGCGGGGTTGGGCGGGCTGAGCGGGAGTAGCGGGCTTACGAACCAACTTCCCTACCGTCATACCGTCGCGTTATCGTCAGTTTCCAGGCAGGCGGGGGAGGGGGCCGAACCATGGCGATCGAGCTGCCGGACGAGGTTGTGTCCATGCTGCAGTTCATCGGGGTGAACTGGCCCCAGGTGAACGAGGACAAGGTCCGCGAGTTCGCCACGCACGTGCGGACGTTCGCGACCAACGTGCACGAGACGCACCAGGACTCGACCGCCACGGTCAAGCAGCTGAGCGAGGTGTACCAGGGCGCGTCGTACGACGCGCTGATCCGGCGGTGGTCCGAGCTGTCGAACAGTCACATGAACGACTTGGTGACGGCCTGCCACGCGGTGGCGGACGCACTCGACGTGGCCGCGGGCGTCATCGTCGGGATGAAGCTCCAGGCGATCGAGGAGCTCACCCTCATGGCGATCACCTTCGTCGCCGACCAGGCGGCCGCCGTGGCGACGTTCGGCCTGGCCGAAGCCGGACTGCTGCTGCTGGAGGAGGCGGCCACGGGCGTGGTCAACTACCTGGAGCAGCAGCTCGAGCAGTACATCATCGGCCAGGTGATCGAGGCCGCGATCACGCCGCTGGCGGAGGTCGTCGGCAACGCGGTGAGCGGCCTCGTGTACAAGGGCGCGGAGGCGGCGATGGGCCTCCCCGACGACGGCGGCACCCCGACGCACTTCAGCATCCACCCGCAGGCCATGCTGGTGCACGCGGACACCATGCACGGCCACGCCGAGACGGTCGCCGCCCACGCCGAGGACCTCCGCGGCAAGCTCGCCCAGGTGGACTTCTCATGAGCAACCAGGTCAACAAGGCCCTGAAGGACGGCGCCAAGAAGGTCGTCAAGGCGGTCGCCGACGACGGCGCGAAGGCGGTCAAGGACTTCTACCACTCCACGGCCAACAACCTGAAGACGGTCGCCACCAAGACCGCCGAGACCGACGCGAAGCACTCCGAGGAACTGCTGAAGATCCACCCCCGGGAGCCGAGCCGCGACGACCTGCGCAAGGCGCTGGACGAGGACGGCGCGAAGCCCGTCTACCTGTTGGGCGACCGGGGCAAGGTCCAGAAGCTGACCTCCAAGGGCCCCGTCGACCTCACCGACGAGGACCGGAAGCTGCTGGGCGTCCCGCTGAAGCTGGCCGGCGCCAACAAGGACACCCTCCCGCAGCGGCCGAAGAACCCCCACAACCCCTACGCCTGGCCGGAGAGCACTCCCGAGGAGAAGGCGGCCCGGCCGCGCAAGAAATCCACCGAGGTTCCGGTCAACGGGGACGAACTGTCCCGCGCCACCAGCCTGGCGCGGCACGAGGCGGTGTCCAAGCGGGAGGCCGGGAGCTACGGCAACTACGGGCCGCGCAGCAAGAACGTGAAGGGCGGGGAGCAAGTATTCCGGAGCAACAACTACGCCGCCGTCCGGGTCGCCTATCACGACGGCGAGAAGGAAAGAGAATTCATCCTCGTCGGTCGCAGCAGCAATCCGGTGCACTCGGAGAAAGTGCTCGGCATACCGTTCCTGGAGAACGGCACGGCCCACCACATCAAGGACCTCTACACCGAACGCGCGCCGTGCAGCGAGAGCAGCGACTGTTCGGCGTGGGTACAGAAGTTCATGCCGCACGTCAATGTCACGCACAGTCTCGAATACGGGCCCGGGGATGATTCCGTGGCCCGCGGGAACCGCGAGATGGAGGACCGCCTCAATCGGATGTTCCCCGGACTGCGGCACCCGAGCCGGAGCCCCTGGACGAACTTCAAGGGCCTGCACCCGAGCCACTGAGCCCGAATGCTAGGGTGACCGGGTCACTGATCTGATTCTCGTTCACCTCGACGGAAAGCATGGAATTCATGAGCCCGCTGATCGATCGTGCCGGAATGGAGGAGGTCTTCCCCGCCGACGAGCTCCTCACCTCAGCGGACGAGCTGCTCACCGGCATCGCTCATGAGCCGACCCGGGCGTTCCTGCGCGACGTCGGGCTCCCGGACCGCGGCGGGTGGTTCGAGTCCGAGCCGAACCTCGCGGAGGGCGAGGTGCAGATCGGCGGCGAGGCCTGGCAGCAGGTCGCGGAGCAGTACCCCGACTGCCCGTTCGACATGTCGGTGTGGCTGACCCTCGGCGGCATCGCGATGGACAGCGTCATGGTGGACACCGTGACCGGCGCCGTGTACTGCATCCCCGAAGGGGGCCGTCCGCACCTGCTGAACAGCAGCGTCGACGCCCTGGCCTACTTCCTGCACGCCCTGGAGGTGGAGCGCGAGGCGTACGACCTGGAGGAGCAGGCCGATTTCGACGTGGTCGACCCGGAGGGCGCGGAGCAGCGCCTGCTCGACCTGATGCGCGCGGCCGACCCGGTCGCGATGGAGAACCCCGCGTCGACCTGGTACACGGTCCTGCGGTACGTCCGGAACCTGATGGAGGACTGACGGACGGCTGAGGGGCGCCTCATGGGCGGTTGACGGGCGACCAGGGCCCGCCCGGCAGGGTCTACGCTGCGAAGTCCGGCAAAGACACCCCGGTGTTCAGTGCAGTAGTCAGAGGAGCAGGACGTGACATCTTCCGCCGAGCGCTTCACCCGTCTCGCCACCCGGTTCGGCGAATCGGGTCTTCGGCGGCTCGGTCCCGAAGCGGGTGCGGACCTCGCGGATCTGGTCGTGCCGTTGCGGGTGCTCCCGTACTTCCACGTGCTGCCGGAGGAGTCGGCCTCGCTGCGCGCCTACGCGGAGGAGGAGGGGCAGCGGCTCGACGAGGCCCAGGTGTCCTGGGCGCGGCTCGGCTCGGACCGGGCCTTCGACCTCTGCGTCACGGCTGCGGGCGAGGTCCGGGCGGTGCTCCTCGGCTACGACGAGCCCGAACGCTTCGTCAGCTCCACCGCCGAGGCCTTCGCCGACGGTCTGCTGCTGCTCGACGTGCTGCTGGAGTCCGTGGCCGCCGCGCAGACGCCCGGCGAGGCCGCTGCCGCGTTCCGGGCCACCGAGCAGGCGCTGCGGGACGCCGATCCGCGAGCCTTCGCCGACACCGAGCACTGGTGGCCGCTGGTCCTGGAGGACATCCGCACCACGGCGAGCGTCGAGTGCTACGCCACCTTCGAGTTCGCCGCTCCGGACGGCGAGCGGCACCTGGTCACCCGGTCCGGCGGGATCGGCGTGCACCCCGAGCAGCAGGTCTGGTCGGACCTGCACGCGGCCGGCATCCAGCCCGCGCAGGTGACCCGCATCCACACCGAGCTCGAAGCCTGCTTCCTGCCCGGCCACTACTGCTCCATGTGGCTGGCGATGATGTTCCCCGACGCGGCTACGACCCACAACGTGTCGACGGGCGAGACGGCGGCGGAGCGGGCGGCGGCAATCGAGAAGCTCCGGCAGGCCACCCAGCGGACCGGCAGCGACGGCTGACCCGTGACGCTTCCGCACCCCGACCTTCCGTCCACCCCCGCTGATACCCGGCTCGACCACGCCCAGCGCCTGCTGGCCTGGGCCGGCGACGGTTCCGGACACCCGCGGGCGGCCCTGGTCGTCGGCCCGCGCGGCGCCGGCAAGAGTCGGCTGCTGGCTTGGCTGGTCGCGCAGGGCGCCGACACCCCGGCGGCGACGGTGCACGCCGTGGGCCTGGCGGCGGGGCAGACCGCGCGCACCCTGGCCTGGCAGCTCGGCCGGGACCTGGGCTACGGCCCGCTCGAACCCGAGCAGTTGACGGGACGGATCGCCGCCGACCCGCGTCCCGTGCGCCTCGTCGTCGCCGACCTGCACCGGGCCGGGCGCTACCCGACGCGCTCCCCGCGCAACACCGTCCCGGCGGTGCTCACCGACCTGCTCCTCCCGCTGCTCGCCCTCCCGCAGGTCCGGATGGCGATCGAGTCGGACACCGCCGAGCTGCCCGGCCTGGCGGACGACGCCCTCGTCCTCGACCTGTCCGGAACTCCCTCCCCGCGTGGGGCGGACGCACCGCCGCCGCCCGGTGCGGCCGACGCACCGCCTCCGCCCGGCGCGGACACCCCGGGGCAGGACTGGCGCCTGGTGGACCCGTCCACGCGCGAGCTCGCGCTCGACCGGGCGACCGCCGCCGGCACCGCTCCCGCCCTGCTGGCCGACCCCGGCTACCTGGTGCACGGCCCCGTCACCGCGATCACCGCCGCGCTGGCGGAGACCGGCCTCCGGGTACCGCGCCGCCTCCGCACCGTCTGGGACGCCGCCGCCCCCGCCCTCGCCGACCCGCACCTCCCGGACCAGGCCCGCGCGGCCGTCCTGCACACGGCGGCGGTCGGCCGGGACGACCGGCTCGCCGAGTACCTGCGGCCCCTCGTGCAACCCGGGCCGTGGACCACGCGCTGGTCGCTGCCGCACCGGCCCGCGAACGCCGTCGCCCTCCTCGGCACCGGCACCGGCACCGGCACCGGCCAAGCCGCCGGCTCGCCGGTCGCCGCGGTGGTCGTGGCGGACCCGCTCGGCCGCCTCACCCAACTCTCGCTCGCCGACGGCCGGGTGACGGACCGCTTCACCCCCGAACCGCCCTGGGCGCCGGCCGCGCTCGCGACGGCCACCCCGGACTGCCTGCTGGCGCTGGACCGTTCGGGCGCGCTGCGCCCCGTCCCGGCGACCGCCGACGCGGCCGTCCCGCTCGCGCTCAACCGGCTTGTCCTCCACCACAATGCGGCCTCCCTGCTCGCCGACGCGCAGCGGCCGACCGCCCTCGCCACGGCCGGCCGCTACCTCGCCATCGGCGACCAGGACGGGACGGTGCACCTCTGGCGCCGCGACGACCTGCTCGCCGAGCCCACCACCGCGCGGCTGCACCACTCCGCCGTCACGGCTCTCGCCTGCCTCGAAACCCCCGACGGCCGCACCGCCCTGGTGGTCACCGGCGGCCTGGACGGCACCCTCCGCCTCTGGGACTCCGACACCGGCGGCGACCTCCCCGAGCCGCTCCACCGCCGCCGCGCCGTCCCGACCGCCCTCGCCCTCACCGCGACGCCGGCCGGCCTGCTGCTGGCGGCAGCCTGGTCCGACCGCCAACTCCGCCTCACCCTGCTGCCGAGCGGGGAGCAGGCAGCACTGCCCACCCTGTCCCCGGTCGAGGCGCTCGCCGTCACCGCGGAGGGCCTGCTGGTCATGGCCGGCCCCGGCGGCGTCCAGTGCGTGGCGACCGACTTCTTCCCGGTACAGGTGAGCGCACCGACGGGTGAACCGTCCGGCATCTGAAGACACGTCCGTCGGCGTCCGGTTGGATGGGGCCCGTGACGAGCACGGGATTCACCGAGGACGACCTGCGCGCACTGGCGGGACCGCGTTCCTTCGAACGGGGCCTGGGCTACCGGGAGGCGGTCGAGGCACTCGAAGTCGACGGCGACCGGTTCACCGCCGTCGTCCACGGGACCGATTCCTACGAGGTGGTGCTGGAACCGGGCGAGGACGGCGAGGTGTGGGGCGAGTGCGACTGCCCGTACGGTGCGGAGGGCCACTTCTGCAAGCACTGCGTCGCGGTCGGCCTGGCAGTGCTGCAGCGCCGGGGCGAACTGGCCGGGCTCCGGGCCGACGGCGCGGCGCGGGCGGAGCACCTCGAATCGTGGCTCTCCTCGCACTCGCGCGACGACCTGCTGGCCCTGGTGCGCGAACTGATCGACAGCGACCGGGACCTGCGCCGACGTCTGGAGCTGCGGGCCGCGTCCGCCGGTGCCGACCCCGGTCAGCTGCGCGCCCGGATCACGGACTTGCTGTCCATCGGCCGTTTCAGCCGGTACGGGTACGTCGAGTACGCCGAGGCCCGCGCCTATGCCGGCCAGGTCGGCGAGGCCGTGGCGGCGATCAACGCGCTGACCGGCAAGGGCCGGGGGGATCAGGCGATCGTCCTCGCACGGGAGGCGATCCGGCTGCTCGGGCAGGCGTGCGAGCAGGTGGACGACTCCGACGGGCACCTCGGTGCGGTCGCCGCGGAGCTCGGTGCGGCGCACCTGGCGGCCTGCCGAGCGGCTCCGCCGGACCCGGGGGAGACGGCCGAGTGGCTGGTCGGCCACCTGCTGGGCGACCTGAACCACCTGCCCGACATCGACGTGCACGACTACCGCGACGTCCTCGGCGCGTCGGGGCGGGCCCGGGCCCGGGAGCTCGCGCAGCAGGCCTGGCGCCGCAAGCCGACCGGCTGGGCCGAGAAGGACCTCCTGCAGGAACTGCTCAAGGCCGAGGGTGACATCGACGCGCTGGTCGCCGTGCACGCGGCCGACCTCGCGCCCTCCGGCTGGACCCACCTGGTCATCGCCCAGGAGTTGGACGCCGTCGGCCGCGAGGCCGACGCCCTCGACTGGGCCGAGCGCGGCCTGCGCGCCGCCCGTGGGGAGCACCACGTCGACGACCGGCTTCTCGACTACGTGACCGGGCGGTACGTCGCCGCCGGACGGCTCGGCGACGCCACGTCCGTACGCCGCGACCGGTTCGAAGCGGCCCGCACGCTGGCCGCCTACCAGCACCTGCGGGCCGCGGCCCGGGCGGCCGGCACCTGGGACGCCGACCGCGCCACGGCGCTGGACCTGCTGCGGACCGATGCCGAGGACGGTCACCGGGGCGGGCGGTACAGCGCCGGCCCGGTGCTGATCGACGTCCTGATCGACGACGAGGACTACGACACGGCCTGGCACGCCGCCCCGCGTCTGGCCGGCCCCCGCCAGCACCTGACGCTGGCCGACCGGACCCGCGACACCCGGCCCGCCGACGCGCTGCCCGTCTACCTCCGCGCGATCGAGCCGATGAAGAAGACCACCGGCGACGCCACCTACCACCGGATGGCGGAGCTCCTCCGCCACGCCCGCGCCTGCCACCGCGCGTTGGGCTCGGAAGCGGAGTTCACCACCTACCTCGCCGCGCTGCGCGCCGATCAGAAGCGGAAGCCGAAGCTGATGAAGATCCTCACCGAGAACGGCCTGTGACACCGAACGGGGACGGACCGAGCAGGGTCAGCCCAGCTCCAGGACCGGCCGGGTGGCGAAGTCCTCGTACATCGACTCGCCGTCCTCGCCGTGCAGGAACTCGGCCATGGCCGGGTTCCGGTTCGCGGTGGCCAGCGGCAGCCACGCCGTGAGCGTGCCGTAGCCGCCGCACTCCGCCTCACCGCCGTCGCCCCCGTGGACGGCGGCCGGGTCGCTGGTGAGTTCGGGCTGGTAGGTGTCGTAGGCGATCCGCAGGCCGAACGCGTTGCGCTCGCGCTGCGGTCCGTCGCCGGCCAGGTAGGGGGTGCGGTCCAACGGGCAGTGATCGCCCCAACGGAACAGCGTGCCCGCCCCCGCGCCGCAGGCGTGCTCCCACTCGTCCGGGCTCGGCAGCCGCAGGCCCTGCTCGGCGAGCGCGCCCGGCATGTCGGCGGGCGGGTCGGTGAGCGCCACGGGTTCGAGGGCGACGAGCAGCGTGGGCACGGCGACGGTGCGCCGGGGGCTGAGCACCTGCGCCAAGTGGTCGCGCAGGTCGGCCGCGAAGCCGAACCCGCCGCCGAGCGTCTCCTCCTGGTAGCACGTCAGCTGCTTGGGTGCCGGCTCCCACCGGTCCAGGTCGAAGCCGACGGCCACCTCCCCGCCGGGCACGAGCGCAAAGTCCCGACCGCCCACCTCGACCACCACACGCTGGAACGCCCCACCGAGGTGCTCGACCGTGCGGACCTCCACCACCCCGCCATCCACCGTCCGCGCGGCGTCCTGCGCGTGCTGGGTGGCGGCGGCGCGATCGAGGGCGCGCCAGTGCTGGAAGGTGAGGTCCGCGGGGGTCATGGGCACGCAGTCTGGCACCCGCCGCCGACACCGCGCACTGGCGGGTGGGCGGGCAGGCGGGCGGGCGGGCGTCGGCGCTGGCGTGCTCGTCCTCGGCAGCTGCCGTTGTCGTTGCCGTCGCCGGGAAATGAGTAGCGCTCGTGCCGGTTCTCGGAGATGCTCCGCGCGATGAGCAACCGCGAGGAGCAACGGACCATTGGGGCAACGGACGAGTGGGCGTACGCGCCGGTCAGCACGTTGGAGGGGCTGCTGCAACGGGGCCGGGGCCTCGGCGCGGTGTCCGCGCCGGGCGATCCGACGGCCGGCGGGTTCGTGTACGACTGCATCCGCCGGGACTGTCGCTGGGACTCGCAGGTGGACGAGCGCCCGCTCTACCTGGCGAGGTCGGTCCGGGACCTGGGGCTGTCCCCCGAGCCGGTCGTCGCCTTGCTGGCGGGTGGCGAGGACGACTGCGAGCGGGCCACGGGGGTGCTGGAACTGCTCGCGCTGTCCGGGTCGGTGGAGGCCCGTCAGGTCCTGCGGTCGTACGTCCGCGAGGGCGAGCACTGGGTGGACGTGCTGGAGTCGGTGGCGGCTCGCTGGCCGGTCCCGTGGTGGGACGACCTGGCCGACGTCCCGCGCTCGCGCCTCACCGGGGACGAGCCCCTGCTGTGGCGCTCCGAGCCGTGGGTGCGCTGGCAGCTCGGCCGGCCCCGTGCTGCCGTGCGCTGCGGCGACGCTCCCGGCGGTGGCGGCGCCGAGTCGGCCCTGAGCAGCCGGCACCTGCTCCTTCTGCTCGCCGACCCCGGTGCAGCGGACAGTGCGAAGGTCAACGCCCTGCGCGCACTGGCCGCCCGCCCGCCGGAGGCAGGCCTGATCCCCCTGGTGCCGTCACTGCTCACGGCGGACGGTCAGTGGCCGCTGCCGTTGCTGTCCCGCGCGGTCGGCCGCCTCGGCCCCCTCGCCGTACCGGCCGCTCGCGCGTGGGTGACGGACACCCGACCATGGCTGTCCTGGACCGGGATGACGGTGCTGGCCGACCACGGCGACACCTGCGATCTCCCCGTCCTCCTCGGCTCCCTGGACACCCACTGGCAGACCCGCACCTGGTGCGGCCCCGACCGCCTCGCCGCCGGCCTGGCCCGCTTCGGCCCCCGGGCAGCCGAGGCGGCACCGCTCCTGCGCCGCTTCTGGCTGCGCACCCCGCACTCGTACGAGCGGCCGGCGTACCTGAAAGCACTGGCAGCCGTCGACCCGGACGGACTGGACCGCGCGTACGTCGAGTCGCTGTGGGACTGCGAGTCGGACGCCCGCCTCCTGGGCATCGCTTCGGCGCCGGACGTGCCGCCGGTGCGGGAGCAACTGGGCCGCCTACGGGACGACCCGATGGAGGAACCCGAGGTCAGGTCAGCGGCCGGGGTGCGGCTGGTCGCCCTCCAGCGGTGACGTGAGATCAGCCGCTACCGGGTGGTGTCCCTGACGCCGTCGACAGATGGACGCGGCGGCTGCGCCAACGCCATCGGGCTCTGCCCCGACCGGCGTGTCGACGGAGCGTTCGGAGGCGTCCCGCCATGCGCCAAGAGGCCCCGAGCCCGAGTGTCGCCACTCGTTGCTCGGGGCCCCGGTGACTGCGGAGCGAGGGCTCAGCAGCGGTGAAGGGATTCGCAGTCCTCCCAGCGGGTGCCGGTGTCCGGGGTGGTGGTGCCGGCGGACGGGGTCAGGAGGGAGCGGGGGGCAGCGGGGGCGGTGGTGGGGGCCGTGTGGCCGGTGGCGAGGCGGACGGCGATGGCGTCGAGGATGGCGTGCGGGACGGGGCCGGTGAAGTCGTTCAGCATCGCGGTGAAGGCGAGGTGGTGGGCGTCGGGGGTGGTGACGTAGCCGGTGAGGTTGTCGACGCCGCTCATGGAGCCGGTCTTGGCGTGGACGTTGTTGGCGGCGGCGGTGCCGCGCATGCGGTTGGTGAGGGTGCCGCCGACGAGGCGGTCGGGGTTCCCGGCGACCGGGAGCGCGTTGTACCAGGCCTGGTACCACGGCTTGGTCTGGGCGACCTTGAGGAGGCCGGTCATCTTGGCCGGCGTGATCAGGTCGTAGCGGGACAGCCCGGAGCCGTCGACCTGGCGGCCGGCGGGGGTGGTGAGGCCGTTGGCCGCCAGGAAGCCGTTGATCTGGGTGATGCCGGCGCTCCAACTGCCCTGGCCGGCCTTGACCTTGCCGATCTCCTTGGTGAGGTGCTCGGCCATGCCGTTGTTGCTGAGCTTGAGCATCGGCACGACGAGTTCGGCGAGCGGCGCCGAGTCGTGGCTCGCCAGCGGCTTGGTGGACTCGGTGCCGGTGGCGGCCCGGACGTCGTTGTGGACGACGTGGACGCCGTGGCGCTCCAGGGCGCCGGCGAAGACGTCGCCGGTGTAGACGGCCGGGTCCTCGACGGTCTGCCAGAAGGTGACGGGAGCGGCACCGGTCGGCAGACTGCCCGTCAGGTCCAGCGTGTTGACCGAGCGTCGGCGCTCGACGTCGGCGGTCGTGGCGTCGCCCGCCGCGCCCGTGGTGATCTTGCCGTTGAGCTGCACCGGCGCCTCGGCGGGGGAGAGGCTGACCTGCGCGTCGTCCCCGACGTTGGCGCCCGGGGTGACCGTCACCTGCACGGTGTCCATGGTGAACTCGGAGTCCGGGGCGACGGTGAGGCCGGAGATCTGCGGGCTGTAGCTCTCCGACTGGTCGTCCCAGGCCCAGCCGGGGCCGTACGGGGTGGAGTCGTAGCGGGTGCCGTCGGCGAGCACGCGGCCGGTGACGGTGGTGATGCCCGAGTCGGCGACCCGGGCGGCGAGGTCGTCGAGGTCCTCGGGGCGCAGGCTGGGGTCGCCGCCGCCGCGCAGGACGAGGTCGCCGACCAGCACCGGACCGTGCACGTTGCCGGTGGTGCGGACCTCGGTGGTGAACCGGTGGTCGGCGCCGAGCAGGTCGAGCGCGGCAGCCGAGGTGACGCTCTTCAGGGTGGACGCCGGGGTGAGCAGGGCGTCGGGCTGGTGCTGGTAGAGCACCTGGCCGGTGTCGGCGTCGATGATCTGCACGCCGGCCTGGGCGTTGGTCAGCCGGGCATCGGCCAGGATCGCGTTGAGGTCCGCGGTGAGCGTGGGATCGGCGGGTGCCGGGGCGTCCGCCTGGGCGGATCCGATGAGCAGGGATGCGGCGAGCATCACGGCGGCGAGCGGCAGGGTGCGGCGCTGCAGGCGTGCGGTCAACTGGGGCTCCAGGACAGTGGGTCGGCGGGGGCGGTTCCGTCACGCCGCTGCCCACGCGTGCAGGCGCGGGCGGCCGACCGAAATGCCCCCATTTGTCGTGATCACGCTATCAGGTGCGTGAGGGGCGATCTGAGGGTGTGTCATGAGTAGTAATGCGCTGACGGTCGGGAATGTTGCACGGACCGCCCGCACGGTGGGGCGGCGTCGGGTGCGAGCTGGTGACACCAGGTCAGTACCTGGTGCCTGGACCCAGGTGGTCACCACGCGCCGGAACAGGTCTGTCCCAGGGCGAACCGGCCGGGCGCCAGGGCAGGGCGCCGAGTGCGGTCGGCGGTCCCAGTCCTGAGCGAGTGTGAGTTCGCCAGTGGTGCCCGGGCCTGCCGAAGTTCGGCCCTTTCGGGCAGGTTTCCGGGCCCGAAAGGGCCGAGCCTCGTACACCACGCGACAGGTAGGTCCTCCAGGCGCGTGTACTTGGGAGTAGTCCGCGACCGGCCGGGCCGCGGATCCGCCCCCCGACACCAGGAGCACCAGTGCGCGCGCAGGAACGAGACGACCGGCCGGCCAAGCAGCAGCCGCCGCAGGCCGTGTCCTCGACCGGCCGACCGGCTGCGGGGATCCCGATGAGCGCGCAGAGCCTGATCGCGCTGCAGCGCAGCGCAGGCAACGCGGCCGTCGTGCAGATGCTGCGCCAGGCCGGAGCAGCACCCGAGGAGCACCGGCACGGTGCCGGCTGCGGGCACGAACCCCCGCAACAGGGTCCGGTGCAGCGCTCCGCGGTGCCCGACGTCCTGCGCTCCGGCGGCAGCCCGCTCGACAGCGCCGTCCGCACGGACATGGAGGCCCGCCTCGGCGCCGACTTCTCCGACGTACGGATCCACAACGACTCGGCCGCTCGCGCCTCCGCCGCCGAGATCGGGGCGCGCGCCTACACCTCCGGCAGCCACGTCGTCATCGGCCAGGGCGGATCCGACCGGCACACGCTGGCCCACGAACTCACCCACGTCATCCAGCAGCGCCAAGGCCCCGTCGCGGGTACCGACAACGGCAGTGGACTGGCGGTCTCCGACCCGGGCGACCGGTTCGAGCGCGAGGCCGAGAGCAATGCCCGGCGGGCACTTGCCGGACCGTCGGCCGGTGCGTCAGCCGGTGCGCAGGCCCAGACCCAGGGTGGTCGGTCGGCTGCGGCGGGAGCCGATCAGGCGCCGTCCGTGCAGCGCGCGATCGGGCTGGAGATCGAGATCGACCGGCCGGTGGTCAACCACGACGGGTCGGACGTGAGCAGCGGAACCAGTTCCGGGTTCACGATGATGGAGCATCCCGGACAGGGCATCAAGCTGGTCTCCGACATGCGCAAGAGCCCTGGAGGAGGGCTCTACACCAACGCGGAGCTCGTCGCCCGACCCAGCGCGGTGCTGCCCGGCGAAACGGACAGGTTCCCGCCCGTCAGTCAGACGCTGGACCACCTCGAAGAGGCTCATCGGCGGCTCTACCTGCCGAACGCCGAGACGCCGGTGGCAGACAAGAAGATCCGGAAGCTGTTCCCGAAGAGTGAGGGGTACGAGCCCGGGCAGGAGGGATACAAGCTGGCCCGGGTGGCTCCGGAGAAGTCCCACGAAGAGCGGAACGGAGCGCCCGGGAAGGGACAGGGTCTCTTCGTCCACCAGACCGTCGGCGTCCCGCTGCACGGCATGGCGGGGTTCTTCGCGCACGCGCTCAGCGAGCAGGAGCCCGCGAACCGGGGCGGCAGCAAGATCCGCATGGACCGGCACGACTCGCACCGGCACCTGGCGCAGTCGATCCAGTTCGGCACCAGGCTGGGCGGGCAGTTCCTCGCCGGCCAGGGCGCGGTTCCCGAGGCGCACCGGGATGCCGAGGAGATCCGCGGCTTCGGGGCGCTGATGTACACCCAGCTCGCCGCCCTGACCGACAAGCGACGTCAGGAGTTCGAGGTCGGACTGGTCAAGAACAAGACGGCCGTGCTGTCCCGGGTGAGCCTGGGCAACGCCGTGCGGACCCTGTCCGCACCCGCCCAGGCCTTCCTGTCGACCCAGGCGAGCGCGATCATGGCGCTGTTCTTCGAGGAGTACCTCCAGGTCCACCCCTGGGGTGACGGCCAGACCCTGAGGGACAACGTCGCCGCGGACGAGGTCCCGGTCCTGGAGGGCTACGCGCACTCCGCGCTCACCGGTGGCGACGTGCGGCAGGACTCCGCCGGCGCCTTCGGCGGCATGACCGAGCTGGCGGGGCCCGACAACGTGCAGGGTGTCCCGGTGTTCCCGGTGGAGATGCGCTCCTTCGGCAGCAACCTGACCAGCTTCCAGAACCTGCGTCAGGACGTCGGTCTGCTCAGCGCGTGGTCGAACGAGGCCCACGCCGGTGCGCTCGCCGCCCGCCAGGGCCACGTAGCGCCCTTCGGGCCGATCGGGGCGAACCAGGCACCGCCGCACCCGCAGGTCGTCCAGCAGGCGCTCGACACGGCAGCCGGCATCCTCAGGAGCAACCACGCCCTCGACAAGCAGTTGCGGCCACTGGTGATGCTGCTGCAGTACACGAACACGCTGGCCCAGCAACCGGTCCCGGCCGGACGGGAGGCGGACTGGGGGCCCGGACTCTCCCAGGGAGCCGCTCTGCTCCTTGACGCGGTCCAGAGCACCGTGCAGGGCGGACAGATCAACAGCGCCGCCGTCCGGCAGTTCGCCACTCAGCTCTCGGCGGAGGCTCCGCAGCTGGCCGCGCAGATAAAGTTCCTGCTCACACGCCCACCCCTGAACTCCTGACGCCCGTCCACCTCCGACCGTGCGCGCAGCCGGACGGTCCCGAACTCCACCAGCCGGCCAGGAGAGCAGGCCCAGATGACCCGAGACCTGATCACCGTCTGCCTACCGCCGACCGACCCCGGCGAGGTACCGGCGGCCCTGGCCGCCGCGATGGCGCCGTTCTGCTACGACGCCCAGCCGCTGCCGGACGGCACCGACCAGGGCGAGTGGGACTGGTGGCACATCTTCGGCGGCGACGGCGAGGACGGCCTGGCTGTCCGAGCCGGCTACGAGCAGGACCCTCGGCTGGTGCGCAACCCGTCCTGGTCCGACGGCGGCTCCCGGCCCCCGCAGCCGCCCGGCCGGTGCGACGGCGGACCGCGCGGCCTGCTGGACCTGGACGCCGACCGTGCGCCGGTCGCGTCCCGGGCCGGTATCGACTGGGACGCCTGGACCGACTTCAGCGCCCGGTTCGAGCCCGCCATGTCGCAGCGCGCCATGGCCGAGTCGGTCCCGGCCGGCCCCGACGCGGGGCGCAGGGCCTACGCGGCCTTTCACGACCAGCCGCTCATCCGCGCCGTGGCCGTCCGGCGCGCGAGCGACCCCCAGGCACCCTGGTGGACCTGGGTGCAGGACCCGGTCGCCCACTTCGCCGACGGCCGGGAGCAGTACGTCCGCCGGGTGGCCGCCCGCGTGGTGCCGACGAACGTGCTGCTCACCCTCGACGGCGAGTGGCTCGACGGCACTCTCAACGCCCTGGACCCGGCGGCACTCGTCGGGCCCGCCTACTTCGACTACGCCGACCGCTACCTCGAATCGCTCGCCGAGGACGCGCTGATGGTCCGGCTCCGCTTCCACTCCTGAACATACGTCAGGCCGCGTCCCCCCAAGCCCGTTGACCGTGATCTGACGCTGTCCCAGTCCCGCTCCCCATCGGCCGCGCGGCGTCGACCATCAGGCGGGCCAGTCTCGGGCGACCTGGTCAGCATTCGTTCCGTCGCGAAGAAGGCCGTGGCCCTGCGTCAGCGGACGAGCCGGCCGACCGCCTGCTCGTCGACCTCGTCGTCGACCGGCTCGCGGAGCGGTCCCGCCCGGTTCAACAGTCCTTCGGCCAGCACCGACTCGACGAGCTCGACCGCACACTTCCTGGAGATCGGGCCCCCAATCATTCACCCCCCCGGGCCTCGATCACGCGCAGCCGCGTCCCGGTTCCGTACCAGTAGCCGCACAAGGAGTGGACGGGAGTGATCGTCTCTGTGAGTCTTCTGCTGAACGCGGCGGGGGCCGTGGCCAGAGATCTCGGGGAGTCTTCGGATGCGTGTTCAGCGGGTTTTGGTGGCGGGTGCCGTAGCGGTCATCACGGGACTGGGGCTGACCGCCTGTCAGGGCGACGGCCACGGGTCCGCGGGCGGCGGCCACACAGCCGCCGTGCCGAGCAGTACCGAGCCCGTCGGCACCGCCTCGACTCCGGCGGCAGGGGGAACCGCGACTGCCGGGACCCCCGCCGCAACCGGTGCCCCCAGCGCCGGCCAGGGCGGCGTCGGCACCTGCGCGGACTCCAGCGTGCTCATCGACGACTCCGTCGGCCAGGCCGCACCCCCGGAACCGGGCATGGCCTCGGTCGTCGTCTCGATCGACAACACCGGTGACACCTGCACCCTGTCCGGCTTCGCCGGGATCGACCTCACCACGAGCATGGGCCACACCCCCGTCCAGCACGGCTCCGACCAGCCGACCACCGTCACCCTTGCCAGGGGCGGGCGTACCACCTTCACCATCTGGTACCACCCCAACCCGCCCGGCCAAGTGGGCATCACGGTGCACCTGTTGCACGTCACCCCGCCCGGGGGCACCCAGCGGCAGTCGATGCTGTGGCCGGGCACCGACCTGGCCTACGAGCCGGGCAGCAACGCCACTGCCCCTCTGTTCGAAGAGCCGGTCGGGCACTAGCTCGACTCTTTCGGTGATCCTGGTTGCTGCAGCATCAGCTGACGGCTCGCCAGGAACACAGGCGCGGGATGCGGTGCCGGTCGAGGCGGTCGGTGGCCCGCAGGCCGGAGGCAGCGGCGCTTCTCGCCGCTGTGGCCCTCCGGACCGGGACTTCGACGGGATCGTGCCTCGACGCCGATCCGCACACCGCGCCGATCGCGCGGTGGATCGTCACCCCGCGCCCGGCCGGGCGCAGCACCGCTCGGATCACCCGGACAAGGTAGGGCCGGCACCCCGCCTGCCTATGCCACCGCCTCGGCGCCCGCCGTGATCCGGGTCGCGGTCTGGCCGGGATTGCTGAACTGGGTGCGGTACAGCTCCGCGTACCGCCCGGCTGCGGCGAGCAGTTCGTCGTGGGTGCCGCGTTCCACGATGTGCCCGCCCTCGACGACGAGGATCTGGTCGGCGGCGTGGATGGTGGAGAGCCGGTGGGCGATGACGACGGCGGTGCGGCCCTCCAGCGCCTCCGCGAGGGCTTCCTGGACGGCGGCCTCGGAGGTGCTGTCCAGATGGGCGGTGGCCTCGTCGAGGATGACGACGCGCTGGCGGGCGAGGAGGAGCCGGGCGATGGTCATGCGCTGGCGCTCGCCACCGGAGAGCCGGTAGCCGCGCTCGCCGACCACGGTGTCGAGCCCGTCGGGCAGCGAGCGGACGAGGTCTTCGAGCCTTGCCCGGCGCAGCACGTCCCACAGCTCGTCCTCGGCCGCCTCGGGGCGGGCGAGCAGCAGATTGGCGCGCACGGAGTCGTGGAAGAGGTGCCCGTCCTGGGTGACCATGCCGAGCGTTCCTCGCAGGGCCGCGTGCGACAGGTCGCGGACGTCGATGCCGCCGATGCGGACCGCGCCTTCGTCGGTGTCGTACAGGCGCGGCAGCAGCTGGGCGATGGTCGACTTGCCCGCCCCGGACGAGCCGACGAGCGCGATGGTCTGGCCGGGTTCGGCGCGGAAGGAGATACCGTGCAGGACCTCGGCGCCGCCCCGGGTGTCGAGCGCCGCGACCTCTTCGAGGGATGCGAGGGAGACCTTCTCGGCGGACGGGTAGCCGAAGCGGACGTTCTCGAACTCCACGGACACGGGCCCGTCGGGGACCTGCCGGGCGTCCGGCTTCTCCTCGATCAGGGGCTTCAGATCGAGCACCTCGAAGACCCGCTCGAAGGAGACCAGGGCGCTCATGACCTCCACCCGGGCCCCGGCGAGCGAGGTCAGCGGAGCGTACAGCCGGGTGAGGAGCAGGGCGAGCGAGACGACGGCGCCGGCCTGCAGGCTGCCGTGCAGCGCGAACCAACCGCCGAGGCCGTAGACGAGCGCGAGCGCCAGCGCCGAGACGAGGGTGAGCGCAGTGATGAACGCCGACTGCGCCATGGCCGTACGGACGCCGATGTCACGCACCCGGCGCGCCCGCGCCGCGAACTCGACCGACTCCTCGTCGGGCCGCCCGAACAGCTTCACCAGGGTCGCTCCGGGCGCGGAGAAGCGTTCGGTCATCCGGGTACCCATCGCGGCGTTGAGGTTCGCGGCCTCCCGCTGGAGCCCCGCCATCCGGCTGCCCATGCGACGGGCCGGGACGACGAAGACCGGCAGCAGGACGAGCGCGAGCAGCGTGATCTGCCAGGACAGCGTGAGCATGACCGCGAGCGTGAGCAGCACCGTGACGACATTGCCGACCACTCCGGAGAGCGTGTTGCTGAACGCCCGCTGCGCGCCGATCACGTCGTTGTTGAGGCGGCTGACGAGGGCACCGGTGCGGGTTCGGGTGAAGAACGCGACGGGCATCCGCTGGACGTGGTCGAAGACCGTGGTCCGCAGATCGAGGATGAGCCCTTCGCCGAGGGAGGAGGACAGCCAGCGGTTCAGCAGCCCGAGCGCGGCATCGCCGAGTGCGATCAGCGCGATCAGCAGCGACAGGCCGACGACGGCGCCCGGATCCTTCCCCGCCACGATCGCGTCCACGACACGGCCGGCGAGTACCGGAGTGGCCACCGCGAGCAGCGCGCCCACCACGCTGAGCAGCACGAACTGGGCAATACGGCGGCGGTGCGGGCGCGCGAAGGCGGCGATGCGGTGCAGCGTCGCGCGGGCGAATGGGCGGCTGTCCTGCTGCGCGTTCATGACGCTGTGCAGCTGCATCCAGGCGGTCGTCTCCATACTCATGGAAGAACGGTAGAACCTCGCCACCCTCCCGAAGGAGCGCAGGGGCACGAGTGGGTGGAACACCACGTCACGGGCCGTTCGGTGCCGCTACCTCTCCAGGACCGGACCGCCCGGGCATCCTCGCCGGACTCTTGATTCGGCGGACAGGGACACTGACCACGGACACCCCGTCGGGAGAATGGATCGCCATGGGCTGACCGCCTCCACTCCGGGCCGCCCTGGCTGAGCAGCTCGGAAACGACGAACGCCCGTCCCTCGCCGAAGGCCAGGAACAGGCGCCGATGTGTGTTGCCCGCAGAGCGGGAACCGCGTACCAGATGTATGTCCGAGGGGACACGCACCGTTGCCCCACGCGGTCGGGGGTGGTGGGGGTGCTGGATCTGGGTGCTGCCTGATGATTGCGGGACCGCCGACGGCGGTCGTAGTCCTGTGGCTTCAATATCAGGGTGCCAGAGCCATGCCGGTGGCGGTAGGGAGGCACTTCCAAGTCACTCGCTTGAGTGATGGCTCATCGCGTGATGGTGCATCGGGAGTAGCCGGAGGGACGGCTGCGCTATCCGGTCGCGCGCTGGTTGCTCCTCTTCTCGGCCGACCCTGGGCAGGTTCCGCACGTCACCCAGCGGTTGGTCGTGGCCTTGCGGTCCGCATCACGGGCTCAGTCCTCCCAGGGCTCTTCGTCGAGGGCGTCGGGTTCGGTGACCCAGCCGGCGTTCAGGACGAGCCGTGAGGTGCGATGGACGGCGAGGAAGCCGAAGGGCCGGTCGAAGCGGGCGTTGATCCTGCGGACGCGGTAGCGGTACTGCGGTATCCCCGCAGCTGCCAGGCTCAGCGCGGTGACGCTCGCGGAGCGGAAGCCGCGCGCACCGAACGTGGCGGTCATCGCCTGGGCCGCTGCCTGGACGGCGAGCGGCTCGCTGCTGATGCCGGGGAAGTGCCCTCGGGTGAGGTCCGTTGCTGTCCGGAGCCCGAACACGTCGGGGTTCTCGAGCAGGTCGTGGTGGGCGGTGACGGTGAACGGCACTGTTTCCACCACCAGGCGCGGGTCACCGTCGAGGCTGGGGACGCGCTCGACGGTCAGCCCGGGCCCCGGTTCGCCGTAGGGGAGTTGGTTGCCCGGCAGTACAGTCCTTGGCTGGTCCAGGGTCCGCACCGCGGCGGCCAGCACGCGGTCCGGCGCGGCTTGCGCCGGCCCCAGGAACAGGTGGACGTCGACTCCCTGGGCACCGAGGACCTGCAGCACGGTGATCGGGCCGATCTCCGTTTGCGCGACTCCGACGCGGTCGAGCAGCGCAGTGACTCGCCACAGACTGGCCAAGTCCTTGCCCTGCCACGGCCCGGACTCGGCCTCCATTCCGCCGGTGTTGAACGGGCGGATCCAGTCGGTCCGGACCGTCAGGGCGCAGGCCAGCACCAGCCGTGTGTCCGCGTCGACGCCGACCGGCATCGACGCGATCCAGCCGTCGGTGCACTCCGCCGCCCACGCATCGAGCCGAGTCCGGTCTGCGACCGCGTCGCCGCTGAGCTGCTCATGGAGCCGGTCGGGGATCCCGGCCAGCCAACTCGGCTCGAGCGGCAGAGCCTTGTGGGTCCACAGGCCTAGTGCGCTCCGCACGCCTCGCATCGCACCGATCGCCGCCAGCAGGCCCCGCGCCTCGGACGCGGCGTCGTTCGCCGGGACGCCGACGGCCTCCGCGAGCTCCTGGCGGGCAGCTCCGCCGGCGCCGTCGGCGAGCAGCGCGAGCAGCGGCCACAGTCCGGCGGCGGTAAGAGCCGTTCCGCGGTCCGGCAGAGCGGCAGCCCAGCGCGCCGTCAACGCGTTGACGGCCCGGACGGTGGATCTGAGCGTCATCCCCACCCCTTCGAGGAACACCTGATCCCGGGAGCGTACGGCCGAGACGTGTGTGCCGGCCAACGAGTTGATCGTCACCAGCCGGGTCAGGCCAGCCAGAGCGCGCTGTGGCGGTGGCGAGCCGGGACGATGCCCGGGAAATCGGTACGGGCGAGCGAAGACCTCCCGTCCGTGCGCGCATTGAGCTGCCGCTGGACGACGCCGAGTTCGGTGCGGAGCCGCTGCCGAGCCCGGCGTTCCTCACGGCCCGCCAGCCGAGATACGGAGCGGTCCCGGACGACGGAGCGGGCACAGGAGTAGACGTTCACCCGCCGGCGGACCGCCCGGGGCTGAGGTCGGCGACGCTCCTGCGCGGCTTCGGCCAGACTCCAAGTGCTGTAGCGCAGGTCGACGAGATCCACGGACCTCCAAGGCCGACCGGACCACCAGCCGTCTCGCGGTCCAGCGTGGGCGGGTGGGACATGGTGAGCAGTGCGGGCCACAGGACTCCCTGGGTAGCACCGCCAGGTACCTCCTGGCGGATCTACCTGAAGCCGGTGGGACCCGTCGAACGCTCCGCTGCCATGGCCGGAACGCTAGCGGATCACGATCGTCCCCTGCCAAGCCCTATTGGGAGGTCGCGGTGGCCAGCGGTCGTGACCGTCCAACCCCCGACATTCCGCGGGCGCGTTGCAGGCAAGGGCATGGAATTGTGCAGTGCTCAGCAGGATCCGGCCAACCCGAAACGAACCGAGGGCGGCAGCTGAGTCGGAGAGCCTGCTGCTAGCGTCCCACCATGACAGGCCATCACCGCGCTCTCCGACTGCTCCGGGAGCGTCCCGATCTCGCTGGGCTCGCGGCGTACCCGTTCAACTTCGACATCGCCCGGGACGAGCACGTCGAGGCCGTCCGGCTGGCCTCGGGTGCGGGGCTGGCGGCGGTGGCGGGGGACGACACCGGCGGGACGTTCTTCGTCTGCGCGGGAGGCGAGGTCCTGTACGCCGGTTCCGAGGGCGAGGCCGGACTGATCGCCGACTGCGTGGACGAGGCCCTGGAAGTGCTGATCGGCCTGCCGGGCTGGCACGACTACACCGGACTCGACCCGCACGCCGACGACGCCATGCTCTCGGCCGCAGCGGCAGACACCGAGGACGACCTGCGCGAGTACTACGGCCCGGACCTCGACGCCGACCGCAGCACCCTGCTCGCCGCACTGGGACTGCGCGAGATCCCGCCAGCGCAGCTGATCCGGCGCCTGCACCAGGCCCTGTTGCGCACCGAGCCCGACTTCCTGCTCCTCAACGCGCACGAGGGCTGCGCCTACATGCTGCTGGACCGCCTGCCGCGCCCACCGCTGTGGCAGATCGTCCTCGCGCCCGGGCAGACGGACCTGGCCCTGCTACGCACTGATCCCACCCGCTGGTCCGAGGTGGCGGGCGATGCGGCGCGGCGGACGACGGCCCTGCGCGCGGCTCAGTACGACCGACGCGCGACGGATCTGCCGTTCCTGCGGGTTCTGCTCGAGCACGAGGCCCAGCACGGCGCCACGGAGGAGCTGCGTCTGGCCGCCGTTCTCGTGGGCCTGCACGGCCAGGACCAGGACCACCAGCACCTGCGCTCGCTCCGGGAGGCGAGCTTCGACACCCACTGCCTACTCGGAGGATTCCCGGGCACCGCAGCGGAATTGAGTCGGTGGGCAGCCGAGTTCGACGAGTCCAATTACGGCGTCGACCCGGAGGACCAGCCCGAGCTCGCCTGGGCGGAGCTGGCCCGCCGCCAGGGGCGCACCGAGCTGGCCCGCACCGCGTTGCTGCGTCTGCTCGACGACGCCGGGCCACGTGACGCCGCGCTGCTCGCCGGCCTTGCCGGTGAGCTCACGAGACTCGCGGACTTCGCCCAGGCAGCCCGCGCCCGGCACTTGCACGCGTCCCTCCAGGACGACCCCGCGTGTCGCGGCGCGGCGCTGGTCGACCTCGCATCGCTTCAGCGCAGGGCAGGCGACGTCGAGGCAGCCTGGCGCTCCCTGCAGCAGGCCGTCGTCGTGCTCGACGGCCCGCCTCCGCCACCACCCACGGACCAACTGGCACTCGGCCTCGACCTTCCGGAACCGCAGCTCCCTACTCTCACTTGGCGCGCGCTCGGCCTCGGCTTGAGTGTCACGGAGGAGCACTTCCGCATCGCCCAGGAAGCCACGACGGTCGGCCCGCCTGCCGTGGCCCTGGCGGCGCTCGCTGCCGGGACCGCGTTGCTGCCGGACTTGCCCCGCCCGACAGAGGCTCTGCACCAGCTGGCCCGGGAGACAACAGCGATGCTGGACGGCGCCCCGTCGCCCGTTCCTGATCAGCCCGACAGCGCGGGTGGCTGACGGTTCCTTCGGCTGAGCCAGGTGCGGGGCACCCTGGGCAGCTGGACGGCTGAGAGCCAGCGAGGGGCCCGGTAGCCTGACGATGTGATTGACGATCAGCGTGCGGCGGGAGCCGTGGTCGGCTCGGCAGTGGGGGACGCGTTGGGTGCTCCGTTCGAGTTCGGCCCTGCCGGGGCGTTCTCGAGTCGCTTCCCCATGTCACTACCAGGCGGTGAGATGTGTGGTGGCGGTGGCTGGGACGCTGGCGAGGCCACCGACGACACGCAGATGGCCGTGATGGTCGCCGAGTCGCTGCTGGAGCGCGGCGGCTTGGATCTGCCGGATATGTTCGCGCGCTTCCAGCGCTGGGCGGCGTCCGAGCCCAAGGACATCGGGGTGCAGACGGAGGACGTCCTGACCAACGGCATGCCGTGGGACCTGGCCGCTGCCGTCCACTTCCAGGTCAACCTGCGCGCGGCGGGCAACGGTTCGCTGATGAGGGCCGCGACCTCGGCGGTGTACTTCGCCCGCGACGGCAGGCAGGCGACGATGGATGCCGCCCGACGGATCTCGGCTCTGACCCACGGCGACGGCGCGGCCTGGGAGGGCACGGCCATCTTCCACGAGTTGGTCCGCCTGGCCCTGGCCGGCGACGACCCGCTGGCCGGCCTCCCGGAGATCCTCACCCACGTGAGTCCCCATCATCGCGCGCGCTACGAAACCGTCCTGGCTCCCACCTGGCATCCGGACGACGCAACGGAGTTCAACGGCGCGGTGTGGCCCTGCCTGGGCTCGGCAGTCTGGGTGGTGCGCACCACGACCTCGTTCGAGGCGGCGGTGCGTGCCGCGGTCGATCTCGGCGGTGACACCGACACGGTCGCCGCTGTCACCGGTGGCCTGGCGGGTGCGTTGTACGGACTGGACGCCATCTCCACGCGCTGGACAGAACCCCTCCACGTGCCACTCCCCGGCCACGCCGGGCGCGTCCTGCGCCTGCCGGAGATGCTCGACCTCGCGCACCGCCTCGCCGCCTGACAGCCGTGGCCCAACCTGGGTAGTGCTATGGGGTCAGGAGCCCCAGCCGGCGTCCGGATGGTCACTGGTAATCAGGCCGGCCTCCCAACGCCTCGGTACGTCCGGGGCGTTACGGTGACCGTTAGGTTCAGCAGTGTCCTCATCCAGCGACTGTTTGTCCGGTGGCTGTCCGGCCGCTTGGCGTGAGCCCGTATCGGCGGACGCGATCCGCCTCGTCAGCTTTGCCCAGCTCCTCGAGCAGGTCCGCCAGCTCGGCAATGCCGAAGGCCTCGCCAGCCAGAATGGCCCTTCGGTACCACTCGACTGCTTCTTCTTTGGCTCCTACCCGAGCGGTAAGGAATGCTGCGAGATGAAGCGCTGTCGTCTGGCCGCGGTTCGCCAGCTCCTTGACCTTTACTGTTACCTCGTCGATCCGCCCATTCTCCTCCGAAAGACCCGCCATGCGCCATAGGGCGAATCCGTGGCCCTGGTCGGCTAGGTCGGTCAACCAGGAAATTGCTTCCTCGGTGCCGCCTGTGGCCTGCAGAATCTCGCAGGCCATCTGAAACGCGGGAAGATTCAATCGCGACAAATTCTGCTTGCACCAATGCAATGCATCGTCGGTGCGCCCGTCACTGAGCAACACATTGACAAGAACTGCCGATGCAACTATTGACCCGCTAGCCACGCAAGCTTCAAGCCATGACAGTGTGGCTTCGATCCCCTCAGACTGGACCGCGAGCTTGGCTGCGGCATCAAGCACCATGCCATTGCCGTCAGCTGCGGCCCGTTTGTAGCATGCGAGGGCCTCGACCGACTGGCCGGCATGGTCTAGCAACTCGGCTCTGGCACGTAGATCTGTGATGCCCTGCCGTTCCAACTCGTCAAGTCGTTGGAGTGCCTCTTTCGCGCCGGCGGTTTCCAAGAGAAGGCGGGCGAAGCGTACGGGCGCAAGCGTGTCCCCCAGCTCTGCCGCCCGTTGATAGAGGTTGACTGCTTCGGCGGGATTCCCGGTCTCTTCCAAGATCTGCGCGGCTGCGAGGATAGCATCGGCATTTCCGCGCTCAATAAAGCAGTTCAGCCAGTTGAGCGCCTGGTCCACGCCTCGAATCTCGGCGATCTCCTCAGCGGCCCACGACAGGGCCAGGTCATCTCCTGCCTCAGCTCGCCTCATGAGCCATTCGATGGCGTCGTCCTGCCGGTCAAGGGTAGCAAAGAGGGCAACCACGTTGCCGTACGCGTCGTTATCGCCTGCCTCAGCCGAGCGGCGGTACCACTGCAGTGCCTGCTCATGCTGACCGGCTCGCTCCATCAGATCGCCAGCCAGCCAGAGAGTGTCCTCATTTCCCTCCTCCACCGCGCGCAGATGGAGGAGGAAGGCGTGGTGAAAGAGACCGCGGTTCCTCGCCGTCCAAGCAAGATGCCCGAGGTCGCCCTGATCCGCGTGTGCGGGCAGTGCGCTCCAGAGTGTGTCCGGTGCGCCAATGATCGCTCGGCTTGACCGGCCGAACTGGTCGAGGTAGTCAGCTAGGCGATAGCGCGTCATGTTGCCGAGCATGTCGCCGGGACGCGGACGGATCCGGATGATCGGACTGGTTGCGCCCCGGCATGGTCGACCAAGGAACGACAGCGCATCATCAAACCAGCCGTCACGCAAGCTGTCCCACTCGTCGTCGGTGAGGTAGCCGACGGCGGCCGCCTCTAATAGCGCATGAGACAGCTCCCTTCGGCAACCGAGCCGCCGAGCATCCATCGCGGCATGAAGCACTGCCTGGGCGGAGATCGGCGCCGTGGAGTAACGCTCCATCAGGGCAAAAGCAGCAGACAGATATTGGGCGATCCGCCTGTCGCGGGCTACCTCGACAGCCTCGGCGAACCGCTTGTCGGTTCGTGACGCTTCCCGTGCGTCGCTCAGTGCGGACTCGTCGAAGGCGGGGGGCACCGGCACGCTGCGCCCGGAAAGGAGCGTGCGAGCCTGTCGATGGTGGTCTGGTCTCCCCGGTTCAGGGAGGGCGGTGAGCAGATCCCAGTCCTTGGGCCAAACCGTTCCCAGTATCAAGACTGGTCGTCGAGCGGAATCGTTGAGCAGGTCGCGCAACGCGGCAGCGACCAGTTCGCCCTGCCCACTTCCAGGCGTTGAAAGAAACGGTGCGAGCTCGTCAAGCCAGAGCACAGTCTGTGGGCCCACAGAACCCACACCGTCGAGGAGCGCCTGCGCAGGGCTGGGGGCAATCGGCTGCCAGAGTCTCCAACCAGCGGGCAGCTTATGGAGCGCCTCCCAGCAGGCACGAGTCTTGCCCGTGGAAGAGTCACCTACGAGTACAACGAGTTTGCTCAGACCGCCCGCGGCAGCGGCTACGACCTCTCCCAGCTGAAGGTCGTGCCTGCGGGTGACGTAGGCAGGAAGGAGCGGCAAGTGGTTGCTCGTGGCCTCGCCTTCGATCTGGATTACACGGTGGACGTCCAGTGCGAATGGATCGGTGAATCCACGGAGGTCCGCACCGACCTGCCTGCCGGTACGGCTCGCTGCAGTCACGGTCTCGCTCGAGCAGAAAATCTCTGCGGTTGCGCGTCCGAAGAAGCGAGCCACCAGTTCAGGCTGCCTGAACAGCCTTTCTGAGAGCTGCTGGCAGCCCCACAGGTCGATGTCCAACGGGTGGTACTCCACCTGGAGCTGCCGGAGCCGCTGCTCCACGGCCGTGTCACCAATGTAGGCGGTAGTTACCACTACGAAGCGGTCAGCAGCGAAGGGACGCTTCCCATCCGCGTATTCGCGAACGGCATCGGTGAGGTCGTCGGCGGCGAAGTTCTTCCAACGCTTGGCTTGATATGCCGTCAGGCTGTCATCGGCGAAGTAGCCGACGACGTCAATCCCGTGTTGTTTCTGCCCTCTCCTGCCATACAGCCTGGCGCGGGTCGCGCCGTCGACCTCGCGGGCCAGAGCCACGATGAGGTGCTCAAGGCTTTCCCACGACAGCTGATCAGCGTTGAGTAGCAGCGGTGCGGTGACCTGGAGCGGCGGTGGAAGATCTGGTGGCGGGCCGACAAGCCGGTGGCCGGGGGCGAGTTCCTCCCAGATCTCATCATCGATACCTGCCTCCACGGGCTGCATGCCCACCCCCTTCTCGATCGCCGGTGTGGATCCACGCAGCATCAGAGCATCCGTCGCTCATCCTAGAGCTGCAGCAACATGCGAGCGGGATCCCTCGACGCGTTGCCCTGTTGGCGGCGTCCATGGTCGTTACCGACCGGCCCGGACGAGATCGGGCTGGTGGCCTGGGACATTAAACTGCGGGCACGCGGCGCTCAGGGCCGCCACCGCGAGGCTGCCGACGAGGCACTGGCGCTGCGGGTACACAGTGCCCAGGTGTACGGCGAGAACAACATCCGCACGCTGAACGCAGGGTCCGACCGCGTCCAGCATCTGACCCACCTGGGCGACTTTCAGCTTGCCGAGCGGGAGTGCCGTGAGCTCATCGAGCGCCACGGCCGAGATGACCTGCTCTGGCTGGCCGTCACTAACGCCCTCGTCGGGTCCCTAATCGGGCTCGGCCGCCACGACGAGGCCGAGGCCGCGGCGCGCATAGCAGGCAGCGCTCTGCTCTTTGGCGAGTGTCGATGGTTAGCTGACCAGTTTCGCTGACTTTATGGGCCCACCATGTGGCGATCGAGCAGATCTGATGAGCTGTCACGAATGTTCCGCTCCTGTGACGACTCTGGGCGCGATGTGTTCGAAGAGCTGATCGATGACCCGGCTGCCGTCCGGTAGGACCATCTCGCGTGCGGTCTGCAACAGATCCACTACTGCCCGGGTCTGGGAGTGGCCGCGCAATGCGGGTGCGAGTCGGCCGAGGACGATCTCGGCGGTGGTGCGGTCGGAGGCAGCAGCGTGCAGCCAGGATGCCGCGCGAGCGATGATCTCGGGCGACCCGGCAACGTCTCCGAACAATTCCCGCAAGCCGCGTCGAAGTTCAGGTTCCCTCAATGGGGATCCCGCGCCGAGTAGCCAGGGAAGCCCGGTGTCCTCACAGCTCATCAGGGCGAGCAGTGCGAGTTTCCCGGCTTGGGCGGGCCACTCCCTGATCAGCCAGTTCTCTACTTCGCGGACCAGCACAGGGCGCATGGCGGGCCTGCGCGCGAGAGAGTCGAAGACCTCCAGTACCTGGGATCGGAGTGTGGGGTCGTCCGTCTGGACAAGATTTCGCAGCCGGGTCATAGCGAACCGCTGGGCGCTCTGTGTGCTGCTCTTGTCGATCAGGACTCCCTGGCAGACCTCAGCGACGACCGCCCGGACCTGTGTGCTCTGCGTTGCCCATCTCGTGAGCGACTTCCAGGTGGCGCCGCTCATGTGCTCGTCCTTGAGCGCACGTTCAGTGACGATTGCCAGGAGTGTCGCGCGGTCGGCCTTGAGTGCCAACTCGCGAAGTTCGTCGAGAAATTGAGGATCCCTGTGGCGGAGGATCAGAATGGACAGTGCGCGCGGCGCGGGATCGTTGCCGATCAGAGTACGGTCGGGCAGGCAGACCAGCCACTTCAGCAGCACCTTGCGCAACGGTGGGAAGTTGTCCCAGACATAGCCGAGAACGGCCTCCGAGTACTCGGGGCGGTCGAATGTGACCTGGTCTCGAGAGTCGACGTCTGCGAGAAGTGCCAGCAAGCGCGGGCGGAGACCTCGCCCGGCGAAGATTGCTCCGATGCTGGGCGAGCCGACAGCCTGTGGTCCGCCGGATGCGACTTCGATGGCCCTCTCCAGAGCGTGGGCGTCCTCACCGATCACCGATGCCGGTGCGATGCGGTGGATGGCCAGGGCGAGCAGCAGGCAGCGGTCCGATAGCGAGAGCGGGGCGTCCCTGGCAGCGGGCGGTCTACCAGGGTCGTTGAAGAGTGTGTCGAAGTCGTCCCGCCAGTCGGCCAGCGCCAGCTCGATCTGCACCTGCAAGCCGTCAGCCGGTGTGGCGGCGGACGCCAGGTGCTCCAACCTCACGGGACGATCCACAGAGCCGGGTGTACCCGTGCTGTCGGCGGTGGATTGTCGCTGCTGGTGGGCAGCCCCTTGGCGTATGACCGTCTCCACGCAGCGCGCGGCCTCGACGGCGTCCCGCCCCTGGATCGATTCCCTGGCTTTCGTCGACTGGACGTACTGGATCAGCGAGGCCTGGCCTCTGGCACGGAGGTGGTGCTCCACGAGTTGTTGCGCGTTTGGCGGTTCCGACAGGTGAACGACCTTGATCCCCGGCCTGGACCAGCTGTGGTGGCCGGCCCACAGTTCGGCTGTGACCGTGAGCACCAGACGCGATCCGGCCTGGCGCAGCTTCTCCGCGAACATCGATAGACGGTCGAGGAAGTCGCTGTCGAAGCAGTCGCTGTCGGTGTCCTTCAGCTCCAACAGGTAGGTGTGATGGGGTTCGAGAGGAAGTCGTGCGACGGACGGTTGAGGCCAGTCTGCCTCTAGATCGACCAGGGTGGACTCCGCTGCGGTATGGCGGGCGCCGAGTTGCCGGGCGAAGGTGGTGGCACCGCATCCCCGGCGCGCCACGATCACGAGGACTCTGTGGCGGCTGCTCGGCCGAAGCGCGTCGGCGCTGTCGGACCAGACCTGCTGCCACTCCGGCGGTTGGAGGAAGGCAGCGGAGTAGATCAGTTCCTGCCGGTTGAACTCCGTGCCGTCGAGGACATCGCGCTTCCGAGTCTCCTGGATCAGGTTCTCGATGTTGTTGGCGAGCACATCGATGTTGGTGATCTGGGCGGGGACCGTGTCCTGCGGGGACTGGACCGCGTGGAAGGCAGTTGGCGGTGGAATGGGCAGCGGAGGCTGGCTTCCGAGGTCGGGATCCCAAGCTTGGTGTCGCGTGGGCAACGACGCGAGCAGCTCCTCCAGTTCGTCGGGTGCCTGGCGGTCGTCGGTGTTCACCCGTGGAGCTGCCCTTCGTCCGCGGCTCGGACAGCATGGTTGATCTGCTGCGTCCGCAGCGTGGTGATGTTGTTGGCCAGGGTGTTGATGCTGACGTTGCCAGACACCTGGACACCGCCTTGGGCGGCAGGTGCCGCGGTCCCCCTGTTGTTGCCCTCGTCCTGAACGGTGTGCGCCTCGTGCTTTTCCAGGTATTGGGCTACTACACCGGGGCTGAGCCTGGGCACATGGATCCACGCGGTTCGGGTGAAGTTCTTGCCCGGTACGGTCGCGGGCGCGGGGAGGAAGTCACGCTCCGGCAGAAGGCTGCTCCGGCGGCCGAGGACCACGCGTCGGTACATCTCGTCAGACAGCGCCAGGGCGGTATAGCTCCCATGGGCATCCGCAGCAGCGATGCCTGCCCGGATGGCGTCGCTGTCGACGAATCGTGCCACGTCGTTGATGGCATCCGCCATGTTGCTCTCGGGCATGGGCCCGATATGCACGCTCACCCGTACGAGCAGCGGCGGATCAACACGCTGTCGCTCTTGCTCGTAGCCGTGCAACTCCTCGTTCAGGACCCGAATCAACGGGTCGACCAGCCGCCAGCTGCGAGCTGGTGGGAGGACGAGGATACAGCCGTCACCGGTGTCCTGAATGCCCGCCGGGTTCTTCCACTCCGCTGCCAGGCCGCTCTGTGTGAAGGCCGACTCCAGTGCGGTGTCCAGGGCTCGTCGAAGCATGGGCTGGCGATGATCGGGGGCCTTGCTGAAATCCTTGATGTCGACGGCGAAGAGCGCGCGTTCAGGCGGCAGGTCCCAACGATGGGCTGGAACGGTGGTGTCCATGAAGTGAATCCTTTTCTGGTCGATCAGATCGGGTGAGTTGTCGTCAGTTTGGCTACACCATGGCGTTCATCATCGCTGGGACGGCGGCCAGCGTGACCCCGATTCCGCCCAGGACCAGGGAGACGCGCACCCGTACGTGCTTCGCCCAGGCGATTCGGGAGAGCGTCACCAGCTGCCTGCTGAGCGCCGGCAGCAGATCCTGGTCTGCGAGCTCGTTCGCCAACTCGTCGGCGTTCCAGTGCCTCAGGTGACCGAAGTAGATGGCGTTGTGCCGCCAGTCGTCCGAATCACCACGGGAAGCGATACGGGGCGCGACGGCCGCAATGGCGAACACGAGACCAGCGGCGATGAGTACCGCGCTGAACCAGAGGTCTACGACGGTGGCCGTCTGACGCCTCTCGGAGCACGTCCCGGAGCTCTGCATGGTCTGCGTGAGGGTTGTAATCGCCACCAGAGCCGCTGTTTCGAGACTCAGAGCAAGCGATGCCTTGACGTCCACGCGGCCGACCCAGTCACATAGCGAGCCGTGGATCCGCCAGGCCGCGTCGAGCCCACCTGCGGCACCGGTAGCAATGGTGTTGACGCCCGAAGCCCCGGGGAACGAGGGGGCGTTGGTACCAATGTTCGGAGCGCTCATGTGGATCCCCCAGTCGATGGAACTCCGTGGCCGGTGCGCGTGAGACGACCGACTGGTCATCTTGGTACCTGAAGCGGCGGGGAACGTCTGCGTCAAACGGCGCAGACGGAGTGGGAGGCGGCTACGGTGGAGCGCGAAGGGGGTGAGCGGTGGTCGGATCTGCGCTGTCCTCAGAGTGGAGACACCTGATCAAGTCTGTGGGCCAGGAGGTCCTCTGGCGGCGGGGTGAGCTCCTGATACGCGAGGGTGACACCGCGGATCGAGTGCTTCTGCTCCAACAGGGGTTGGTGAAAGTCACCGCGGTGTCCGCGACCGGCTTTACCAGCCTCCTCGCCCTGCGCGGGCCAGGTGAACTGCTTGGAGAGCTGTCCAGCGTGGATGGCGGGCCCCGGTCCGCCACGGCGACAGCGATGGGGGAAGTGGCGGGGGTGGCCGTACCGGCACCGAGATTTACCGCCCTCATGGAAGCAAACGGCGGACTTGCACTCGCCGTGCTGAGGAGCGTGGCCGTCCGGCTTCGGGAGTCCGACGTCGGCAGGGCCGACCTCGGCGCGTTGCCGACCACCGCACGCACCGCACTGGTCCTCGCGAGGCTTTCCCAGAGCTATGGGACCCCGGTACCTGACGCGGCCAACGGACTGGCCCGTCGACTGACCATCAATCAGCAGGAACTCGCCGGCGCCATAGGCGCCTCCCGCGAGTCGGTGGTGCGGGTCTTGCGTGTACTGACCGACCACCGCCTAATCGTCGTGTCACGCGGACAGGTCACGGTAAGCGACCCGGCGCTCCTCGCTCGCTGGCCTGGAGCCGGGACCTGACAGAAGCTCGCGGCTGCAGCAGGGGCTATCGCGCCCTCGATGAGCAGTGAACCGGCAGGTCGCAGCTGACCCGTCCTGAGCGGTCGAGGCTCGTGTGAGGATCGGCCTCGCGCCTTCGAAAACGGCTGGCGTAGGTGCTGGGTGTCGGGCATGCTCCGCGCGATGAACAGCGATCCAGGCGATGAGTGGGTATACGCGCCGGTCGGCACGCTCGAAGGGCTGCTGCAACGCGGGCGGGGCCAGGGTGCACTCTCGGCGCAGGGTTGATCCGACGGCCGGCGGGCTGGTGTACGACTGTGTTCGGCGGGACTGTCGCTGGGACTCACTGGTGGACGAGCGTCATCTTTACCTGGTGAGGTTGATCCGGGATCTTGAGCTGTCGCCGGCGCCGGTCATTTCTTTGCTGGCGGGTGACCATGACGACTGCGAGCAAGCCACCGGAGTGCTGGAAATGCTCGCTAGGTCCGGGTCGATGGAGGCCCGTCAGGTCCTGAGGTCGTACATCCGTGAGGGCGAACACTGGGTGGACGTACTGGAGTCGGTCGCCGGGTGCTGGCCGGTCGAGTGGTCGGACGATCTGGCCGATGTCGCGCGCTCCAGGCTCACGGGGGACGAGCCCCTGCTGTGGCGCTGCGAACCCGTGGGTGCGCTGGCAGCTTCGGCCGCAGAACGCCTCGCCGAGCGGCAAACGTCCGCCCGCCAGTGCTGTGGCGGGACTGAGCGGCAGCCGGCTGCTGGAGCTGCTCGCTGATCCCGGAGCGGCCGACAGCGTCAAGGCCAGCGCCCTGCGTACGCTCGCCGAGCGGCCGCCAGAGTCGGCGCTGATCCCGCTGGTGCCCTCGCTGGTCACCGCGGACGGCCGACGGCCCCTGCCCGTGCCCTCGCGCGCGGTCGGCCGACCGCCGTACCAGCCGCGCGCGAGTGGGCGACAGACGCGCGGCCATGGCTGTCCTGGACCGGGACGATGGTGCTGGCCGAACACGGTGAAACGCGGGACCTCCCCGTCCTCATTGGAGAGCTCGTCGCCCGCTGGAAGGCGCGCGACTGGTGCGGACCCGAGCGTCTGGCAGCCGGACTGGCACGCTTCGGCCCGCAGGCGGCCGAAGCCGCGCCGCTGCTTCGCCGCTTCTGGCTGCGCACCCCGCATTCGTACGAGCGGCCGGCCTATCTGAAGGCGTTGGCGGCCATCGACCCGGCGGGGCTGGAGCATGCATACGTCGAGTCGCTCTGGGACAGCGAGTCGGACGCGCTGTCTGCTGGGCATCGCTTCGGCGCCTGATATTCCGCAGGTGAGGGAGCGGCTGGCACAGCGGGATGACCCGATGGAGGAGCTGGAGGTCAGGTCCGCAGCCGGAGCACGGTGACGCGTGAGAGGGCGAGGCCGAAATCGCAGCGTGCAGGGTTTCTGATCGAATTTCACCCGTTCGTGATGATAAATCCTCGCGACTCTCGCGAGGGGCCCGTCGGGGTTGGCATGCTCGAACGTGCGGTGGTGGCCGCGAGCCGTGGGAGGTGTAGTCGTGGCGGTGACTTCTGCAGTCGGTGGCGATGTGTCCGCCGCTCCGGACGGCATCCCGGATGTGCTGGGCGGGTGGGTGCGTGAACGAGGAGGGCACGCCTCGGCGGCGGCCTCCGAGGGCGGTGCGCTGCGGTTCGCGTTCTACGGCCGGGTCTCCACCGAGGATCACCAGGACCCGGCCACGTCGCGGGCCTGGCAGCTGCTGCAGGCGGAGTCCTTGGTCTCGGGCCATGGCCGTGTGGTGGCGGAGCTCTTCGATGTCGGGCACAGCAGGGCGCTGCCCTGGGCCCGCCGCCCGGAGGCCGGCGCTCTTCTCGCGGCGCTGACCGATCCGGACCCGGGGGGTTCGATGCGATCGTCATCGGTTCGAGTGAACGCGCCTTCCACGGGACGCAGTTCAGCGTGATGGCGCCGCTGTTCGAGCACTACGGCGTGGGCGTGTGGATCCCTGAACTGGGTGGCTGTGTCGACCCGACGGTCGCCGGGCACGAGGAGCTGATGGTCCTGCTCGGCATCCTCGCCAAGTGCGAGGTCACCCGCGCCCGGATCCGGGTCCGCTCCGCCATGACTGTCCAGACCCGCGACCAGGGCCGCTACCTGGGCGGACGGCCTCCCTAGGGCTACCGACTGGTGGACGCGGCCCCGCACCCCAACCGGTCCTTCGCCCGCCCCGGCGTGCGCCTGCGGCGGCTGGACACCGACCGCACGCCGGCCCGATCGTGCGGTGGATCTTCTCCCAGCGGCTGGCCGGCCACAGTCTCGCCCGGATCACCCGCGCCCTGAACGACACGCAGGTCCCGCCCCCGTCCGCCGCCGACCCGGACCGCAACCCGCACCGCGACGGCCGACACTGGCAGGTTCCCACCGTGCGGGCCATCCTGGCGAACCCCCGCTACACCGGCCGCCAGGTCTGGAACCGCCAGCGCACCGACCACGAGCTGATCGACCCGGACAACACCACCCTCGGCCACCGCGACGTGATGCGCTGGAACACCCCCGACGACTGGGCCATCTCCCACAAGCAGGCGCACCCGGCCCTGGTCAGCGAGGCCGACTTCGTCGCGGCCCAGCACATCCGCGTGACCCGCGAGGCGACCCCGGGCCGCACGTACCAGCTGGCCGGGATCCTGCACTGCGGCCTGTGCTCCCGCCGGATGGACTCCCACTGGACCCACCAACGCCCCGGCTACCGCTGCCGCCACGGCCACACCAGCGCCAGCACCCCGAGCCCGACCGACCGCGCAACGCATACGTGTGAGAAGACCAGCTCCTGGCCCACCTGCCGGCCCTCGTCCTGCGCCTCACAGCTGCAGTCGGCGATGCGGCCGGTGAGCCGCCCACCGCCCTCGACGCCGTCGAGTACCTGCGCGCCAAAGGCATCGCGCTGATCTACGACGCGACGGCCAGGACCCTGACCGCCGACACCGAGCGAGCCGAGAGGATCCTGATTAGCTGACAGCCCAGCGAGACGAACGGCGACCTCAGGACGTTGCGGAACGACGAACGCCCGCACCTGGCCGAAGGCCTGGAACGGGCGCAGATTCACCGTGCTCGGAGACCAAGCACGGTGGGGAAAGAGTGTGTCCGAGGGGGGACTTGAACCCCCACGCCCGATAAAGGGCACTAGCACCTCAAGCTAGCGCGTCTGCCATTCCGCCACCCGGACTAGGTGTGTGCCGTCAAGGGGGCCCGTTACCGTGCGTTCCCGTGGCGACAGAGAGAACAGTAGCAGGCTTTGGGAGTGGTCCTCACCTGGGCATCTTCGGTCGGGAACGGGCTGGAGTGGGCGGGAATGGTCGGGGCGGGTCAAGTTGGTCGGTCGGGAGGGGGGAGTCGGGCCGGGGATCCTAGCCTCTGGGGGTAGGGGAGCCCTGAACGGAACACCCCGTTCCCGAAAGGTCGGCCGGTGCCGGCGCGATGCCTCCCGAGTCCGGACGAAGGGTGGTAGGCGTGGAGCGGACCGGTGTGACCACGACCGCGGCGGGCCCGGCAGGCCCGGTGGGTACGGCGGAGGTGGGTGGGGTGGACGCGGCGGGTGCGGCGGACCGGGGAGAGCCGGGGGAGCCCGGGGAGCCCGGAGAACCGGTCGGGGACGCGGAGACGCGGCTGTGGCGGATCGTGGCCGGCGCGCACGAGTCGTCGGTGCCGCAGGTGCGGCACGCGGTGCGGGACCTGTTGCGGCAGCGCGGGCTGGTCGGCGAGCGGTACCAGGACCTGACCGACGGGCTGCTGCTGATCGTCTCCGAGCTGGTGACCAACGTGGTGGCCCATGCCGCGCTGCTGACGCCGCAGGTGACCACCGAGGTGACCATCGGGGGCGGGCAGGTCCGGGTGGCGGTGGAGGACGGGCACCCGTACCGGCCGAAGGCGGTGCAGAGCGACGAGGAGCAGACCGGCGGCCGCGGCCTGATGCTGGTCAAGAGCATCGCGCTGGAGGCCGGCGGCTCCTGCGACGTGGAGCAGACCGGGGACGGCGGGAAGGTGATCTGGGCCGCCCTCCCCCTCCCGCGCGGGTAGGGCGGTGAGGGGGAGGGCGGGCGCGGCGGGGGCCGAGCCGACCTACCAGTCGTGCCCGGCGATCTCCCGGATCCCGGGCAGCGCCGCCTCGAAGACCGTGGTGAACCAGACCGAGAAGGGCTTCTCCGCCTGAAGCTCCTTCAGCTCGCGGGCGGTCACGAAGCGGGTGTCGTCCACCTCGTCCGGGTCGGGGCGCAGCTCGTCGGTCATCAGGCCGACGAAGAGGTGGTTCCACTCGCGCTCGATCAGGCCGGAGGCCTCGTCGGGCAGGTCGTAGCGGACGGTGCCGGCCGCGCAGAGCAGGGCGGGGGCGGCGCCGAGCTCCTCCGAGGTGCGGCGGGCGGCGGCGACGAAGGGCTGCTCGTCGGGGTAGGGGTGGCCGCAGCAGGTGTTCGACCAGACGCCGGGGGAGTGGTACTTGCCCAGGGCCCGGCGCTGCAGCAGCATCCGGCCCTGGCGGTCGAAGAGGAAGACCGAGAACGCCCGGTGCAGGTGGCCCGGCTGCTGGTGGGCCCAGAGCTTCTCGGCGGTGCCGATGGTGACGCCCGCGTCGTCGACCAGTTCCAGCAGGATCTCGGCGGTGGGGGCGGGAGCGGCACTGGTCGCACCGGTCATGGCACTGGCACTGGCACTGGCAGTGGGCGTCGGGCTCTCGGGCATGGGGCCTCTTTCGGCACGGGGACCGGCGCCGCCACCCGGGCGCGCGGCCCGGGCAAGCCCCCCCGGTCCAGCGGACGGCAGTGCGCCCCCCGTGCGGGCGAGGCGGCGCGGGCCGCGGACTCAGCCGGATACGGAGGGCATCGGTGCCCCAGTCTGCCCCATGTGCGAGGTGTGGGGACGGATTCGACGCACGAGCACCCTGACGGGGACGGAACAGGCGCGCACCCTGGCAGATCACCGGCGTGCACGGGCACCGCACGCCCCTGCCGGCCCGGTCCCCGGGGCAGCACCACACCCACCTCGCCGCGCGTTCGGGCCGGTCACCTCGGTCGCCTACCATCACCTTGGGCCGCGCACGCCACCGCGCCCGCCCGTGCCCGGGCCGCACCGCCCGGGCAGCACCCGTCCGGGCGCCAGCGTCCGGGCACCGCCGCAGCCCGGGCGCCTTCGCACGGGCCGCACGGGCAGCACGCACGACGAAAGCAGGAGACCCGCATGATCGGCCTCGTTCTGGCGGCCGGAGCCGGCCGCCGGCTCCGCCCGTACACCGACACCCTGCCCAAAGCGCTGGTGCCGGTGGACGGCGAGAAGACGGTGCTGGACCTGACCCTGGGCAACTTCGCCGAGGTCGGCCTGCGCGAGGCGGCGATCGTGGTGGGGTACCGCAAGGAGGCGGTCCACGACCGCAAGGACGCCCTGGAGCAGAAGTACGGCGTCAAGCTCACCCTGGTCGAGAACGACAAGGCCGAGGAGTGGAACAACGCCTACTCCCTCTGGTGCGCCCGCGAGCTGTTCGCCGAGGGCCTGCTGCTGGCCAACGGGGACACCGTGCACCCCGCCTCGGTCCAGCGCACCATGCTGGACGGCAACGACCGGCTGATCGCCGAGGGCCGCGACCCGGGCATCCTGCTCGCCCTGGACACGGTGAAGAAGCTGGCCGACGAGGAGATGAAGGTGATCGTCGACCCGGCCACCGGGGTCCGCCGGATCACCAAGCTGATGGAGCCGGCCGAGGCGACCGGCGAGTACATCGGCGTCACCGTGATCAACCCGTCGGCCGCCGCCGACCTGAGCGACGCGCTGCGCACCACCTTCGAGCGCGACCCGCAGCTGTACTACGAGGACGGCTACCAGGAGATGGCCGACCGGGGGCTGCGGATCGACGTGCAGCCGATCGGCGAGGTCTCCTGGGTCGAGATCGACAACCACGAGGACCTGGCGCGGGCGCGGGAGATCGCGTGCCGGTACTGACCAGGCTGATCCCCTCCCCGCTGTTCGTCGAGGTCCGCCCGGGCGCGCTGGAGTCGCTCGCCGGGATCCTGGCCGACCAGCGGCTGTCCGCCTCCGGCCGGGTCGCGGTCGCGATCAGCAACGGCTCGGGGGCCCGGCTGCGCGAGCGGCTGGAGCCGCTGCTGCCGGGCGCCGACTGGTTCGACGGGGCGGACGGCACGCTCGACGGCGCGGTGCGGCTGGCCGAGGCCTTCCGCGGCGGGCACTACGACGTCCTGGTGGGCCTGGGGGGCGGTAAGATCATCGACGCCGCCAAGTACGCCGCCGCGCGCGTCGGGCTGCCCGTGGTCGCCGTCGCCACCAACCTGGCGCACGACGGCATCTGCTCCCCCGTCTCGACCCTGGACAACGACGCGGGACGCGGATCCTACGGGGTGCCCGCACCGATCGGCATCGTGGTCGACCTGGACGTGATCCAGCAGGCCCCGAGGCGCTTCGTGGCGGCAGGCATCGGCGACGTCATCTCCAACATCTCGGCCTGCGCGGACTGGGAACTCTCCCACCGCGAGACCGGGGAACCGGTGGACGGCCTCGCCGTGGCGATGGCCCGCTCCGCGGGCGAGAACCTGCTGCGCCACCCGGGCAGCCTGGAGGACTCGGACCTCCTTACGGCGCTCGCGGAAGCACTGGTACTGTCCGGCATCGCGATGAGCATCGCGGGCAGCACCCGGCCCTCGTCGGGAGCCTGCCACGAGATCTCGCATGCCTTGGACGTGCTGCATCCCAAGCGATCCGCCCAGCACGGCGAGCAGGTCGGCCTCGGGGCCGCCTTCGCCAGCCACCTGCGGGGCGAACGCGAGGTGACCGGCCTGATCGTCGAGCGCCTGCGGTCCCACGGACTGCCGGTGACCGCCGATCAGATCGGGTTCTCGGAGGCGGAGTTCACCGAAGCGGTGCACTACGCTCCGAACACCCGTCCGGGTCGCTTCACCATCCTCGAGCACCTCGACCTCTCCCCATCAGCCATCAGGGACGCGTACGCCGACTATGTCCAAGCCGTCAACTGCTGAGTCCGCGCCGGACGCCCCCGCCGGCCGACCGCCCGTGGACCTCACCCGCCGCCCCTCGATCGAGGAGCTGCGCGCCGTCATCCACCCCGAGGGCATGCTCCAGCGGCGCAGCGCCGAGCACTGGGCCGGGCGGCTGTACATGCGGAAGATCTCGCTGCGGATCACCCGGGTGCTCTCCACGGTCACCGCGATCACGCCCAACGGGCTGACCTACCTCATGATGCTCACCGGCATCCTGGCCGGGGCCGCGCTGGTGATCCCGGGCCTGGCCGGGGCGATCGCCGGCGCCCTGCTGATCCAGGTCTACCTGCTGCTGGACTGCGTGGACGGCGAGGTGGCGCGCTGGCGCCGGCAGACCTCGCTGACCGGTGTCTACCTGGACCGGGTCGGCCACTACATGTCCGAGGCCGCGCTGCTCACCGGGCTGGGCCTGCGGGCCGCCGACCTGTTCCACCGCGACGGCACCGCCTCGCACTGGGAGTGGGCCTTCCTCGGCACGCTGGCCGCGCTCGGCGCCATCCTGATCAAGTCGGAGACCGACCTGGTCGACGTGGCCCGGGCCCGCAGCGGGATGACCGCGGTCGAGGACAGCGCCTCGGTGCCGCGCTCGACCGGGGTGGCCAAGGCCCGCAAGGCGGCCGCCTTCCTGAAGTTCCACCGCCTGGTCGGCGCCGTGGAGGCCTCGCTGCTGATCCTGGCCGCCGGGATCGCGGACGCGGTGCAGGGCCACCTCTACTTCACCCGGTTCGCCGTGGTGCTGCTGGCCGCCATCGCGATGCTGCAGACCGTGCTGCACCTGCTGAGCATCGTGCTGTCGAGCAGGCTGCGATGAGCACCGCCGAGGAGTTCCGCCTCGGTGCGGTGATCATCACCATGGGCAACCGCCCCGCCGAGCTGAACGCGCTGATCGACTCCGTGCTCAACCAGGAGGGCCCGGCCGTCGAGCTGGCCGTGGTCGGCAACGGCGCCCCGCTGCCGCCGCTGCCGGCCGGGGTCCGCACCGCCGAGCTGCCGGAGAACCTGGGCATCCCGGGCGGGCGCAACGTCGGCATCGAGCTGTTCGGCCCGAACGGCCGGGAGGTGGACGCCGTCCTCTTCCTGGACGACGACGGGCTGCTGCCGCTGAAGGACTCGGCGAAGCTGCTGCGCGAGGCGTTCACCGCGGACCCGGGCCTGGGCATCGTCAGCTTCCGGATCGCCGATCCGGAGACCGGGGCCACCGCCCGCCGCCACGTGCCGCGGCTGCGGGCCAGCGACCCGCTGCGCTCGTCCCGGGTGACCACCTTCCTGGGCGGCGCCAGCGCCGTCCGCTGCGCGGTCTTCGAGCAGGCGGGGCAGCTGCCGGCCGAGTTCTTCTACGCCCACGAGGAGACCGACCTCGCGTGGCGGGCGATGGACGCCGGCTGGGCGATCGACTACCGCGCCGACGTGGTGCTGCACCACCCGACCACCTCCCCGGCCCGGCACGCCACCTACTTCCACAACGTGGCGCGCAACCGGGTCTGGCTGGCCCGCCGGAACCTGCCGGCGCTGCTGGTCCCGCTCTACCTCTGCACCTGGATCCTGCTGAC
Source organism: Kitasatospora sp. NPDC058965 (assembly GCF_042741245.1). Classification (NCBI taxonomy): domain Bacteria; kingdom Bacillati; phylum Actinomycetota; class Actinomycetes; order Kitasatosporales; family Streptomycetaceae; genus Kitasatospora; species Kitasatospora sp. NPDC058965. Next base: position 18,516 of record NZ_JBHYKG010000004.1, on the reverse strand, counting down.
CCTGGCCCGCCGACCCTCGGGGGAGGCCCGGCGTGCCTGGTGGGGCGGATTCCGGGCGGGCTGGCGGACACCCTGCGGTGCTCGGCGTCCGATGCGGTGGCGTACTGTATGGCAACTGACCAGGTTGGGCAGACCTCCGGTCATCTGATCACCCCGCCCGGGCCACCAGCCCCGGGCGGTCTCCCCCCGTGATCCGTCGAGAGTCCGGCTTCTGCACCCGGCCAGCAGCCGGACTTCCGATTCGTGAAGGACGAATGTGTCGACAGTGAGTGAACCGATCAACCTCTCGCTCCCCGGGGGTGTTGATACCGGGCTGTCCCAGAAGCAGCTCGCCGAGAAGTACGGCCTGACGGTCAGCGGCAAGCGGCCCGGGGTCGTGGCCTACACCAAGCAACTGTGGGGACGTCGACACTTCATCGTCGCCTTCGCGACTGCCCGCCTGGTGGCGCAGTACACGACGGCGAAGATGGGCCAGCTCTGGCAGGTGGTCACCCCGCTGCTGAACTGCGCGGTGTTCTACCTGGTCTTCGGGCTGATCCTGAAGGGGAACTCGGTCCCCAAGTACATCGCCTGGCTCTGCATCGGCGTCTTCATCTTCCAGTTCATCCAGTCCGCGATCCAGGCCGGCACGCGGGCGATCTCGGACAACCTCGGCCTGATCCGGGCGCTGCACTTCCCGCGGGCCTGCATGCCGATCGCCTTCACCGTGATCCAGCTGCAGCAGCTGCTGATCTCGATGGTGGTGCTGGTCGTCATCGTGCTGGCGAACGGGATCATGCCGGGCATGACCTGGTTCCAGGTGATCCCGGCGCTGATCCTGCTCTGCCTCTTCAACACCGGCCTGGCCCTGATGATGGCCCGGGTCGGCGCGAAGACCAGTGACATCTCCCAGCTGATGCCGTTCGTGCTGCGCACCTGGATGTACCTGTCCGGCGTGATGTACAGCATCCAGCACAACATCCAGAAGGCTCCGCACTGGGCGCAGCGGCTCGCCGAGATCAACCCGGCCTCGGTCTACATGGAGCTGGTCCGGCACGCGATGGCGCCGATGATCTACGACAAGTCGAAGTACGGCAGCAACGCGCTGGAGCTGCCGCACCACATCTGGGCCCTGGCCGCCGGCTGGGGTGTGGTCGCCTTCGTGATCGGCTATGTGTTCTTCTGGAAGTCCGAGGAGGAGTACGGACGTGGCTGACCTCACCACCATCACCGACCGCGACGAGCGCGACGCCCGCGCGGTGGCCCACGCCAAGGAGACCCGCACCCCCACCGTCGTGGTGGACGACGTGCACATCGTCTACAAGGTGCACGGCGCCTCGGCCGGCAAGGGCAGCGCCACCTCGGCCCTGTCCCGCCTGATCGCCCGCAAGCGCTCGCCCGCGATCACCGAGGTGCACGCGGTGCGCGGCGTCAGCTTCACCGCGTACAAGGGCGAGGCGATCGGTCTGATCGGCTCGAACGGCTCCGGCAAGTCGACCATGCTGTCGGCGATCGCCGGTCTGCTCCCGACCGAGCGCGGCGCCATCTACACCAACGGCCAGCCCTCGCTGCTCGGCGTGAACGCGGCGCTGATGGACGACCTGACCGGTGAGCGCAACGTGGTGCTCGGCTGCCTGGCGATGGGCATGAGCCCGGCCCAGGTGAAGGCGCGCTACCAGGACATCGTGGACTTCTCGGGCATCAACGAGAAGGGCGAGTTCATCAACCTGCCGATGCGCACCTACTCCTCGGGCATGGCGGCCCGCCTGCGGTTCTCGATCGCGGCGGCCAAGACCCACGACGTGCTGCTGATCGACGAGGCGCTGTCCACCGGCGACCAGGCGTTCCAGCGGCGCAGCGAGGACCGGATCCGCGAGCTGCGCAAGGAGGCCGGCACGGTCTTCCTGGTCAGCCACAACAACAACGCGATCCGGGACACCTGCGAGCGGACGATCTGGATCGAGACCGGCAAGCTGATCATGGACGGTCCCACCGACGAGGTGGTCGGCATGTACGAGCGCGGCGAGCGCCCCTGACCTGCCGCAGTCCGAGCGAAAGAGCCGGTGCCCGTCGGGGACCGGCAGGTTCGCGTGCGGAGCGCGTGCCCAGTTCGCACGCGCCCCGTAGTGTGCGCCGAGTGGATGAGAAGGGCCCGGCGCGCCGGGGGGTGGGCTTTTCGAGCGGGCGTCCGGGGTGAAAGGGTGGGAGCCCGGGCGCGGGTTCGGCTGCCCAGGGGGAGTGTTCGAGTCGATTCCATGGTCAGCACCGGTGTAGAACGGGGGAGTGACGGCAGTGACGACATCGGCTCAGTCCGCGACGGCTCCGGGGGGCGAGGGCGGTGCGGGCGAGCAGCTGACCCTGGACAAGGCGGCGCGGGAGAACTTCCCCGTGGCCCCCGGCTTCCTGCCCGCGGCCTGGCGCGACGACCTGATGGCGGTCTACGGGTTCGCCCGGCTGGTCGACGACGCCGGTGACGGGGACCTGGCCGACCCGGCCGGGACCGCGCGACTGCTGGGCACGGCCACTCCGTCGGAGCAGTCCGACGAGACGACCTTCCGACTGGGCCTGCTGGACGGGCTGGAGCGCGACCTGGACCGGGTGTTCGAGGCCGCGCTGGACCCGCTGGCCGAGCGCCCGCGGCACCCGCTGATGCGCGCCCTGGTCCCGCTGGTCGGCCGGCACGAGGTCACCCCGGAGCCGTTCCGGAAGCTGATCGAGGCCAACCGGGTGGACCAGACCACCGCCCGCTACCCGACCTTCGACAGTCTGCTCCACTACTGCACACTGTCCGCCGACCCGGTCGGCCGCCTGGTCCTGGCCCTCGCCGGGGTCGGGACAATGGAACGGATCGAGCTCTCGGACGCGATCTGCTCGGCACTCCAGGTGGTCGAGCACCTGCAGGACGTGGCCGAGGACCACGCGCGCGGGCGGATCTACCTGCCGGCCGAGGACCTGGCGCGCTTCGGAGTGACCGAGGCCGACCTCGGGCAGCCCACGGCGAATGCGCGGGTGCGCGAACTGGTGGCCTTCGAGGCGGCCCGGGCACGCACCCTGCTCGATCGCGGCGCCCCGCTGGTGGGTACCGTTCGTGGCAGGCTACGTCTGCTGCTGGCGGGATTCACCGCCGGCGGGTACGCGGCACTGGCGGCCATCGAGGCCGCCGACCACGACGTGCTCGCTGTGCAGGCGAAGCCCGACAAGCGCCGCCTCGCGCTGAAGGCGGCGGCCATCTTCGCGAAGGGAAGGTGAACGGCCGCGTGGCGGCATCACCACTGGCGTCCGCACCGGTCATGGCGGCCTACCGGTACTGCGAGGCGGTCACCGCCCTGCAGGCCCGCAACTTCAGCTACGGGATCCGGTTGCTCCCGGAGCCCAAGCGGCTGGCCATGTCGGCGCTGTACGCGCTGGCGCGCCGGGTCGACGACATCGGCGACGGCGAACTGCCGGCCGAGCGCAAGACCGAGCAGCTGCTGGCCACCCGGGGCCTGCTGGACGAGATCCGGGCCGGCGAGGTGACCGAGGAGGACACCGACCCGATCAAGGTCGCGCTGGCCGACGCGGCCCGCCGCTTCCCGATCCCGCTGGACGCCTTCGACGAGCTGATCGACGGCGTCGAGATGGACCTGCGCGGCGAGGAGTACCGCACCTTCGACGAGCTCAAGGTGTACTGCCGCTGCGTGGCCGGCTCGATCGGCCGGCTGTCGCTCGGCGTCTACGGCTGCGAGGACCCCAAGCGGGGTGCCGAGTACGCCGACACCCTGGGCCTGGCGCTGCAGATCACCAACATCCTGCGCGACCTGCGCGAGGACGCGGTCAACGGGCGGACCTACCTGCCCGCCGAGGACCTGGCCCGGTTCGGCTGCGAGCAGGGCTTCGCGTTCTCCCGGCCGCCGGCCGGCGCGGACTTCACCGGCCTGGTGGCCTTCGAGGCCGAGCGGGCCCAGGGCTACTTCGAGGAGGGCCTGCGGCTGCTGCCGATGCTGGACCGGCGCAGCCGGGCCTGCACCGCGGCGATGGCCGGGATCTACCACCGGCTGCTCGGCCGGATCGCCGCGGAGCCGGAGTCGGTGCTGCGCGGCCGGGTGTCGCTGCCGGGCTGGGAGAAGGCGTACGTGGCCCTCTCCGGTCTGGCCGGAGGACGCTCTTGATCCTCGCCGGAAGTGGGCAGGGAGAAGCTGGGGGAACGAACGGCTCGGCCGCGCGCGCTGCGCGGCCGGGCCCGGTACGGAGAGGCAGGGACGCACGATGACCGGGCTCCTGGAGGCGCCCGAGCGCACCGCAGTGGTGGTCGGCGGCGGATTGGCCGGGACCACGGCGGCGCTCAGGCTTGCCGAGGCCGGTCACCGGGTGACCCTGCTGGAGGCCCGCCCGCGCCTGGGCGGGCTGGCCTTCTCGTTCCGCCGCGGCGAGCTGACCGTGGACAACGGCCAGCACGTCTTCCTGCGCTGCTGCACGGCCTACCGCGGCTTCGTCGAGCGGCTGGGCGCGGCGGACCGGGTGGCGATCCAGCCCCGGCTGGAGGTGCCGGTGCTCTCGGTGCAGGGCGACCGGCACCGGCTCGGCCGGCTGCGCCGGGCGGCGCTGCCGGTCCCGCTGCACCTGGCCGGCAGCCTGGCGACCTACCCGCACCTGGGACCGCTGGACCGGCTGCGGGTGGTGCGCGGCGCGCTCGCGCTGCAGCGCCTGGACCTGGCCGACCCGGCGCTGGACGGGCAGTCCTTCGGGGACTGGCTGCGGGCGCACGGCCAGAGCGAACGGACCCTGGCGGCGCTGTGGGACCTGGTCGGCGTGGCCACCCTGAACGCCCGGGCCGACGAGGTCTCGCTGGCGCTGGCCGCGATGGTCTTCAAGACCGGCCTGCTGACCGACCCGGGCGCCAGCGACATCGGCGTCGCCGCCGTCCCGCTCGGCGAGCTGCACCACGACACCGCGCGGGCCGTGCTGGCCGAGCAGCAGGTGGCGGTGCGGCTGCGGGCCAAGGCGGTGGAGCTCAAGACCGACGCCGCCGGGAAGCACACGGTGCGGCTGGAGGACGGCGAGGCGCTGACCGCCGACACCGTGGTGCTGGCCGGCGCCCAGGAGAGCACCGCGGCCCTGCTGCCGGACGGGGCCGTCGAGCGGCCGGAGCGGCTGGCCCGGCTCGGCCACGCACCGATCCTCAACGTGCACGTGATCTACGACCGCAAGGTGCTGCGCCGCCCGTTCTTCGCCGCGCTCGACTCCCCGGTCCAGTGGGTCTTCGACCGCACCGCGCACTCCGGACTGGCCGGCACCGCGCTCGGTGCGGCCCGGCCCGGCGCCCAGTACCTGGCGCTGAGCCAGTCCGCGGTCCGGGGCGAGATCGACCTGCCGGTCTCCGAGCTGCGCGCCCGCTACCTGCCGGAGCTGGCCCGGCTGCTGCCGGCCGCCCGCACCGCCGAGGTGCTGGACTTCTTCGTCACCCGCGAGCGCACCGCCACCTTCGACCCGGCCCCGGGCACCGCCGCGCTGCGGCCCGGGCCGGTCACCGCCGTTCCCGGCCTGCTGCTGGCCGGCGCGTGGACCGCCACCGGCTGGCCCGCGACCATGGAGGGCGCCGTCCGCAGCGGTCATGCCGCCGCCGACGCCGCGCTGGCCGCCGCCGGCCACCGGGTGCCGACCGACCGGGGCGACGGGCGGTGGCCCCGGTGACCGCGCCGGTCGCCCGCGAGCCGCGACAGCCAGGACCCGGCCGGAGCCGGCCGTCCGATCCGATCACCGACTTCAGTACAACGGCCCAGGGAGAGGGAAGACTCGTGGAGGCACGTCCCAGCACGTTCGCGGGAGCGACGGCCCAGGCCGAGCCCGTTTCGGTACCGGAGCTGCTGGCCAGGGGCCGCACGCTCTGCACCCCGCCGCTGCGTGCGGCGGTCGCCCGGCTGGCGGCCCCCATGGACCGCGTGGCCGCCTACCACTTCGGCTGGATCGACGAGGCCGGCGTCCCGAGCGCGGGCGACGGCGGCAAGGCGGTCCGCCCGGCGCTGGCCCTGCTCTCCGCCGAGGCGGCGGGCGCCGACCCACATGCCGGAGTACCCGGCGGCGTGTCGGTTGAGCTGGTGCACAACTTCTCGCTCCTGCATGATGATCTGATGGACGGTGACGAAACTCGCAGGCACCGGGCCACTGCCTGGACGGTCTTCGGACCGGCCCAGGCGATCCTGGTCGGTGACGCGCTCGCCACCCTCGGAACCGAGGTGCTGCTCGACGCCGGCCGCAGCGGTGCCGCGACTCCCGCGGACGCCGCCCGGGCGGTCCGGCTGATCACCACCGCCACCCGCAAGCTGATCGACGGCCAGGCACAGGACCTCTCCTTCGAACACCGGGACGCGGTCACGGTGGCCGAGTGCCTGGAGATGGAGGGGAACAAGACCGGAGCGCTGCTGGCCGCCGCCTCGGCGATCGGCGCGGTCCTGGCCGGCGCCGACGACCGGACGGCCGACGCCCTGGAGCGGTACGGCCACCACCTGGGGCTGGCGTTCCAGGCGGTGGACGACCTGCTCGGCATCTGGGGCGCCACCGAAGTGACCGGCAAGCCGCACTGGGGGGACCTGCGCCAGCGCAAGAAGTCCCTCCCGGTGGCCGCCGCCCTGGCCGAGGGCGGCGCCGCTTCGCGCCGGCTGGCCGAACTGCTCGCCGACCCGAACGGGCGCGGCGAGGAGTCGGAGGAGGTGCTGGCCGGTCGGGCAGCACTGATCGAGCAGGCGGGCGGCCGCGCCTGGACCCAGGAGGAGGCGCGCCGCCAGCACAAGACCGCGCTGGCCGCGCTGGACGAGGTACCGATGGCAGACGAGGTCCGCGACCGCTTCGTGGCCCTCGCCGAATTCGTGGTGGTACGAGAGAGGTGACAGCAAGTTGACAGCAACCGCGGACGGCCGGCTCGACCCTGAGTACGATTCCGAGCCGGTCGCGGTGGAGCAGCGGCCCAGTGCGGCAGCCGATCCCCAAGCCCCCTGGCGGGCGGTCGGGATCGCTGCCACCGGGGGGACCGCCGGGTCGGGGACGCCGGCCGCCGAGGCCGAGCAGGCGTCACCCCTGGACCGCGCGGCGATCGAGGACAGCCTGCGCCGGGCCACCGAGCACCTGTTGTCCCTGCAGGACGACGAGGGCTGGTGGAAGGGGGATCTGGAAACCAACGTCACCATGGATGCCGAGGACCTGTTACTCCGTCAGTTCCTGGACATCCGCACCGCGGAGCAGACCGCGGCCACCGCGGAGTGGATCCGCTCGCAACAACGCGAGGACGGTACCTGGGGCACCTTCCACGGCGGACCGCCGGAGATCTCCACCACGGTCGAGGCCTACGTGGCCCTGCGCCTGGCGGGTGACCGGCCGGAGGACCCGCACATGCGGGCGGCCGCCGAATGGGTGCGCGGCGCGGGCGGGATCGCGGCGACCCGGGTCTTCACCCGGATCTGGCTGGCCCTGTTCGGCTGGTGGCCCTGGGAGCGGCTGCCGGAGATGCCACCGGAGATCATCTTCCTGCCCAAATGGCTCCCCCTCAACATCTACGCCTTCGGCTGCTGGGCCCGGCAGACCATCGTGCCGCTCACCGTGGTCTCCGCGCACCGCCCGGTGAAGCCCGCTCCGTTCCAACTGACCGAGCTGCACACCGATCCGGCCAACCCCTACCCCCTGCGCCCGCTGGCCCCGCCGGCCAGCTGGGACGGATTCTTCGAACGCATCGACCTGGTGCTGCACGCGTACCACAAGCGCGCGGTGCGCCCGCTGCGCCGACTCGCGCTCACCCAGGCCAGCCGCTGGATCGTCGAGCGGCAGGAGGCCGACGGCTGCTGGGGCGGCATCCAGCCCCCCGCCGTCTACTCGCTGATCGCCCTGCACCTGCAGGGCTACGAACTCGACCACCCGGTGATGAAGGCCGGGCTGGCCGCCTTCGAACGCTTCACCGTGCACACCCAGGACGGCGCGCGCTGGCTGGAGGCCTGCCAGTCCCCGGTCTGGGACACCTGCCTGGCCACCATCGCCCTGGCGGACGCCGGACTGCCGGCGGACCACCCGGCGCTGCTCCGGGCGACCGACTGGATGCTCGCCGAGGAGATCACCACGAAGGGCGACTGGTCCGTCCAGCGCCCCCAACTGGCGCCCGGCGGCTGGGCGTTCGAGTTCCACAACGACACCTACCCGGACATCGACGACACCGCCGAGGTGGTGCTGGCGCTGCGCCGGGTGCGCCACCCGGAGCCGGAGAAGGTGGACGGGGCGGTGCGCCGCGGCGTCACCTGGAACCTGGGCATGCAGTCCAAGAACGGCGCCTGGGGCGCGTTCGACGTGGACAACACCAGCACCCTGCCGAACAAGCTGCCGTTCTGCGACTTCGGCGAGGTGGTCGACCCGCCGTCGGCCGACGTGACGGCGCACGTGGTGGAGATGCTGGCCGAGGTCGGACAGGCCGACGACCCGCGCACCAAGCGCGGGGTGGACTGGCTGCTGGCCAACCAGGAGGCCGAGGGCTCCTGGTTCGGCCGCTGGGGCACCAACTACATCTACGGCACCGGCTCGGTGCTGCCGGCCCTGGTGGCCGCCGGGGTGCCGCAGTCGGACCCGGCGATCCGGCGCGCGGTGCGCTGGCTGGAGGAGCGGCAGAACCAGGACGGCGGGTGGGGCGAGGACATGCGCTCCTACGAGGACCCGGAGAAGTGGTCCGGACGCGGCGACTCCACCGCCTCGCAGACCGCCTGGGCGCTGATGGCGCTGCTGGCGGCCGGCGAGGGGCCGGGCGGCCGCTACGCGCCGGACGACGGCCGGGGCAGCGCCGCGGTCGAACGCGGGGTGCGCTGGCTGACCGCCACCCAGCTGCCGGAGGGCAGTTGGGACGAGCCGCAGTTCACCGGCACCGGCTTCCCGTGGGACTTCTCGATCAACTACCACCTGTACCGCCTGGTCTTCCCGGTCACGGCGCTCGGTCGCTACCTGCACGGCAACCCCGTGCTGGGCGAATTCCGGAGGGCCATGTGAACCGTCCTCTGCTCGTGCTCTGCGCGCTGGGCCCCGAGGAGTGGGCGCTGCGCGGCGGGGACTGGGCGAACGCGCTGGGCGGGCCGCCGGTACTGGCCCGCACCGGCATGGGTGCGGAACGGACCCGACGGTCCGTCAGCAGCCTGCTGGCGACGGCGGATCGGCGGCCGTACTCGGCGGTGCTGATGACCGGATTCTGCGCCGCGGCGGCGCCGGGAACAAGTCCGGGAGAGGTGATTGTTGCCGAGAGGGTGCAGTCCGTCTCCGGATGTTCAACTGCTACCCGGTCGCCCGACGTACTGGCCTCGGCCCTGCGCGGCCTGGGCCTGCAGGTCCGGGTCGGCGCGCTGCACACCGCGGACCACGTGGTCCGCGGACCCGAGCGGCGCACCCTGCACCGGGCCGGGTTCGAGGCGGTCGACATGGAGACCGCCGCGGCCCTGGAACAGCTGCCCGAGTCGGTCCCGGTCGCAGCCGTCCGGGTCGTGGTGGACACGCCCGAGCGCGAGCTGCTCCGTCCGGGCACCCTCGGCGGCGGTCTGCGCGCCTTCCGTACCCTGCGGGCCACCGTGCCCGCGCTGCTGGGCTGGCACCGCGCGGTGAGCCGCGAGGTCCGGTCCCCGATGACGCCCCCTATCCTGCCGACGCTCCCTCAGGAGGCGAGCTAGTCATGGCCATGCCGCTGCGCCAGACATTGCGGGTCAGTTCCTACCTGTTCCAGCAGAAGATGATCAAGCGTCGGGAGAAGTTCCCGCTGATCGTCGAGCTGGAGCCGTTGTTCGCCTGCAACCTCGCCTGCGAGGGCTGCGGGAAGATCCAGCACCCGGCCGGGGTGCTCAAGCAGCGCATGCCGGTGGCCCAGGCGGTCGGCGCCGTCCTGGAGTCCGGGGCGCCGATGGTCTCGATCGCCGGTGGCGAGCCGCTGATGCACCCGCAGATCGACGAGATCGTGCGGCAGCTGGTGGAGAAGCGCAAGTACGTCTTCCTCTGCACAAACGCGCTGCTGCTGCGGAAGAAGTTGGACAAGTTCACTCCTTCGCCGTACTTCACCTTCACGGTGCACATCGACGGCCTGCGCGAGCGGCACGATGAGTCGGTGGCCAAGGAGGGGACCTTCGACGAGGCGGTGGCCGCCATCAAGGAGGCCAAGCGGCGGGGGTTCCGGGTGACGACGAACAGCACGTTCTTCAACACCGACACCGCGCAGACCGTGGTCGAGGTCCTGGACTACCTCAATGACGACCTCAAGGTGGACGAGATGATGATCTCGCCCGCCTACGCCTACGAGAAGGCCCCCGACCAGGAGCACTTCCTCGGCGTCGAGCAGACCCGGGAGCTGTTCCGGAAGGCCTTCGCCGGCGGCAACCGCCGCCGCTGGCGGCTCAACCACAGCCCGCTCTTCCTGGACTTCCTGGAGGGCAAGGTCGACTTCGAGTGCACCGCGTGGGGCATTCCCAACTACTCCCTCTTCGGCTGGCAGCGCCCCTGCTACCTGATGTCGGACGGGTACGTGCCCACCTACCGGGAGCTCGTGGAGAAGACCGACTGGTCCAAGTACGGACGAGGCAAGGACTCGCGCTGCGACAACTGCATGGCGCACTGCGGGTACGAGCCGACCGCCGTCCTGGCCACCATGGGATCGCTCAAGGAGTCGATCCGGGCGGCCCGCGAGACGGTGGCCGGGACTCGCTGAGTCGGCGCCTCCGGCGCGCGCCCTGCCCGCTGCACATGCAGGAGCGCGCGCCGGAGCCGACCATGGCAATCAGCACCATGGCCTAGAGCACCGCACACAAGGATTGAGTCGAACCCATGACCGCGATCTCGCTCGGCATTCCCCCGTTGCCCCTCAAGCCGCTGGCCACCCGCCGGACCTCCCGGCAGATCATGGTCGGCAGTGTCCCGGTCGGCGGCGACGCCCCGGTTTCGGTGCAGTCGATGACCACCACGCTGACCTCGGACGTCAACGCGACGCTGCAGCAGATCGCGCAGCTGACGGCCTCGGGCTGCCAGATCGTCCGGGTGGCGGTGCCCTCCCAGGACGACGCGGACGCGCTGCCGATGATCGCGAAGAAGTCGCAGATCCCGGTGATCGCGGACATCCACTTCCAGCCGAAGTACGTCTTCGCGGCGATCGACGCCGGCTGCGCCGCGGTCCGGGTGAACCCGGGCAACATCAAGGCCTTCGACGACAAGGTCGGCGAGATCGCCAAGGCGGCCAAGGACGCGGGCGTGCCGATCCGGATCGGCGTCAACGCGGGCTCGCTGGACAAGCGGCTGCTGGAGAAGTACGGCAGGGCCACCCCCGAGGCGCTGGTCGAGTCCGCGCTGTGGGAGTGCTCGCTGTTCGAGGAGCACGACTTCCGCGACATCAAGATCTCGGTCAAGCACAACGACCCGGTCGTGATGATCAACGCGTACCGCCAGCTGGCGGCGGCCTGCGACTACCCGCTGCACCTGGGCGTGACCGAGGCGGGGCCGGCCTTCCAGGGCACCATCAAGTCGGCCGTGGCGTTCGGCGCGCTGCTGGCGGAGGGCATCGGCGACACCATCCGGGTCTCGCTCTCCGCGCCGCCGGTCGAGGAGATCAAGGTCGGCATCCAGATCCTGGAGTCGCTGAACCTGCGTCAGCGCGGCCTGGAGATCGTCTCCTGCCCGTCCTGCGGCCGGGCCCAGGTGGACGTCTACAAGCTCGCCGAGGAGGTCACCGCCGGCCTGGAGGGCATGGAGGTGCCGCTGCGGGTCGCGGTCATGGGCTGCGTCGTGAACGGTCCGGGCGAGGCCCGCGAGGCCGACCTCGGCGTGGCCTCCGGCAACGGCAAGGGCCAGATCTTCGTCAAGGGCGAGGTGATCAAGACCGTGCCCGAGTCGAAGATCGTGGAGACCCTGATCGAGGAGGCCCTCAAGCTGGCCGAGGAGATGCAGGCGGACGGCGTCGAGGCCGGCTCCCCGACCGTGATCGCCGCCGACTGACGGTGAGTGGGACACAGTGCTCGATCGAGGCGTGATGCTCCCCGGCGCGCTGCAGGCCGCCCGCAGCCTGGCCGCCACCCGGGTGCTGGACACCGCGGACCTGGCCGACACCCTCGAGGTGCTGCACCGGGACCCGGTCGCCAACGCCTTCGTCGCCACCAGGGTGGAGGCCGTGGGCCTGGACCCGTGGCGGCTCGGCGGCGAGATGTGGGGCTGGTTCGACCAGGACGGCCGGCTGGAGTCGCTCTGCTACGCCGGGGCCAACCTGGTGCCGATCAACGCCGGTTCGGCGGCGGTGCACGCCTTCGCCGAGCGGGCCCGGCGGCAGGGCCGGCGCTGCTCTTCGATCGTCGGCCCGGCCGGTCCGACCGGTGAGCTGTGGGCCCTGCTGGAGCGCAGCTGGGGCCCGGCCCGCGAGGTCCGCGGCCACCAGCCGCTGATGGCCACCGACGAGCCGGCCGCCGAGGTGGCCCCCGACCCGCTGGTCCGCCGGGTCCGCCGGGACGAGATCGACCTGTTGATGCCGGCCTGCGTGGCGATGTTCACCGAGGAGGTGGGCATCTCCCCGCTGGCCGGCGACGGCGGCCTGCTCTACCAGGCCCGAGTGGCCGAACTGGTCAGCACCGGCCGCTCGTTCGCCCGGATCTCGGAGCAGGGCGAGGTGGTCTTCAAGGCCGAGATCGGCGCGGTGACCAAGGGGGCCTGCCAGATCCAGGGGGTCTGGGTCGCACCCGGGCACCGCGGTCGGCGGCTCTCCGAGACCGGCATGGCGGCGGTGCTGGACGTCGCGCTGCGCGAGGTGGCGCCGGTGGTCAGCCTGTACGTGAACGACTTCAACCTGCCCGCCCGGGCGGCCTACCGCCGGGTGGGATTCCGGGAAGTGGGAGCGTTCATGTCCGTGCTCTTCTGACTTCAGCGGTCAGCGGGGCGGGGGAGGAGTAACGTCCCCGGCATGGAGCAGCTCACCGAGGTCACCGTCCAGCCGATCGACCTGGCCGCCTGGGCGCCGTACGCGCTGGAGGTGCAGGCGGTCGCCTTCGGACTGTCCGCCGAGGAGGTGGCGGTCCGGCTGCACATCGTCGGGCGGCACGCGCTGCAGCCGGGGGTGCTGGCGCTGGGCGCACTGGCCGGCGGGCGCTTGGTCGGCTTCGGGTACGGGATGCCCAACCAGCGCACCCACTGGTGGAGCACGGTGATCGAGCCTCACCTGGAGGCGCGCGGCTACGGGGACTGGCTGGACGACGTGTTCGCCGTCACCGAGCTGCACGTGCTGCCCGAGTACCAGGGGCGGGGCCTGGGCACCTCGCTGATCCGCAGCCTGTGCCGGCGCTCCGGGCAGCCGCGCAGCATCCTCTCCGCCATCGACGCGGAGACCCCGGCCCGCCGCCTCTACCGCGCCCTCGGCTACCGCGACCTGGCCCGCGCCGTCCGGTTCCCCGCCACCGACCGCCCGTACGCCGTGATGGGCGCCGACCTGCCGCTGCGCGACCCCGACCGCTAGTGCCGCGTCAGGCAACCTTCGCCCCGTCGCGACGCGCCCCCAGCCTTCGGCCGGGAGGTGCCCCCAGGCACGCACTCTCACCGCACCGGACGAAAGCCCAAGTACGACCCAGTACGAGGGCCTCCGCCCGGCGCGCCGAGAGCACGCGCCGGACGCCGCTCCTTGACGGGCAAAGGTCGCCTGACGCGGCACTAGAGCCCGCCCGCGAACTCCAGGTAGAGCTCGGCGTTGGAGCGCTCGCCGACGGTCAGGGCGGCCAGCCCGGCGGCGACGGTGCGGAACAGGGTCCAGCCGCGCAGCCGGTCCAGGTCCACCTCGACGGACTCGGAGAGCTGGTGCAGCCGGCGGCGGGCGGCGCCCTGCGGGCCGGGGGCGGCGGTGAGGGTCTCCTTGCGGTCCTGGGCCAGCCAGGCCAGGTCGTAGGCGCGCTCGCCGACCAGCGGCTGCGGGTCGATGGCCAGCCAGGGCGCCCGGTCGGCGGCCATCACGTTGCCGTGGTGGAAGTCGCCGTGCAGCAGCACCTCCTCGTCGGCGGAGCCGAGCAGACCGGTGGCCACCTCCACCGCCTCGTCCAGCAGCCGGGCGGCGTCCAGCCGCTCGGCCGCCCCGCGCTGCGCGCCGAGCAGTTCCAGGTGCCCGGTCACCCGCTCGGCCACCGTGCTGAACCGGTGCCCCGCCGGCGGCGGCGTCCACAGCCGGCGCAGCAGGCTGGTCGCCTCCAGCATCGCCTTGGCCTCGGCCAGCGAGCGCAGCGGGATGTCGCCGTGCAGGCGCTCCAGCAGCAGGAAGCCCGCGTCCGGGTCGGCGTCCAGCAGCAGCACCGCGCCGCGCCCGGCCCAGTGGGTGAGCGCCGCGTGCTCCTGGGCGGTCTCGGGGGTGACCAGGCCGGCCTTGAGCACGGCGGGCGAGCCGTCGGCCCGGCGCACGTAGGCGACCAGGCTCAACCGGCCGCCCGGGTCGGCGATCCGGTCCGGCGTCAGCTCCCAGCGCGTCAGCTGACGGTCCAACCGCTCGGGCAACCCGGTCAACCACCGCTCGCCCGCCTCGCCCTGCCGGGCCGACACGCCCTCGCGCAGCCGGTCGGGAACTCTCCACTGCCCAGCGGCTGAGGACATCTGGCGGTGCCTTTCCTTCGGTGCTTCCCCCCTGGCGGTACCCGCCCATTGTCGGCCATCGGTCCCGCCCGGGCCGGACAGCCGCGCTGGTCAGCGCCTCAGTGCGGGCTCGGCGAGGCGCTCGTACCGCCGGTGGCGGCGGCCGTCCCCGGCAGTGCGCCGGGCGACCCGCCCCAGTGGTTGCACTGCAGCGCGCACTCGCGCAGGGCGGTGGCGGCGGTCATCCGCAGCGCCCCGGTGGTCCCCGCCACCAGGTCCGCGTAGACGGCCAGCAGCCGGCTCTCCACCTCGGCGGCCAGCTTGGCGGCGCCGTTGGCGTCCGGGACCGGGAACGGCAGCCGGTAGCCGGGCGCGGCGGCGGCCGGGGTGGCCCCCGCGGCGGCCAGGGTGCGCTGCCAGCCGTCCCGGCGGGCCTGGTGGACGGCGTAGCAGGCGCGCGCGTCGTCCCGCTTCGGGCCGGGCGGGATCTTGGCGCCGACCACGCCGAAGGCGTACACCGCCGCGTGCTCGGCGGCCAGCGCCGCCTGCAGCACGGCGACGCTCTCCGGGCTCAGCGGGGCCGGGGCGGCGGCGGAGGCCGGAGCCTTGGCCGCCGCACTGCCGGCTGACGGGGTGTTCGGTGACGCCGCGTTCGATGACGGCGCGGCAGCTGACGCGGCGCCGGTCGGCGCGTCCCCCGGCACGGTCAGCGGCGTCTGGTCGCCGAGCCGCACCGCGTGCACCGCGCCCGCGGCCGCCACCGAGGCGAGCAGCCGGGCCAGCTCCGGCGAGGCCGCCTGCAGGTCGGCCAACCGGCCCTGTGCGGTGGTCCGCTCGGCGGCGGCCACCGCGGCCGGCGTCACCGCGGTCCCGCCGCCCGCGGGCGAGGCGTCCCCCGGAGCCGCCGGGGACGCCCCGCCCGAGGCCGCCGGTGAGCCGCCGCCCGGCAACCCGGCCGCCAGCGCGGCCCGTTGCTGGACCAGCTCGGACTGCAGCGCGGTCGCCACCGGGCCGCCGCCCGCCGGCAGCGCCGCGTACTGGGCCAGCAGCGCGTCGGTGGCGGCCACCGCGCGGCTGCGCAGCGGCCGGTCGGTGTCGGCCTTGCCCTTCCCCCCGCTGCCGGAGCCGCTGCCCGACCCCGAGGTGCAGGCGGTCAGGAGGCCGGCGGCGGCCAGGACCCCGGTGGCCAGGAAGGTCCGCCGCCCGGTGGACTGCATCGAGGAGCTCCCAGAAGTACCGCGGAGGGCACCCTGAGCCCCCCGCACGGATGAAACGGACGTGGTCGGGAACGTGAAAAGGTTGTGCCCGCCCGTGTGGACGGTACCGTCCGCGCCGAGCCCGGCCGAGGGCGGGGGACACCGGGCGGCGCCCCGACGACCGGACTCGGCGGTTGGCGGGTCGACCCGATAGGCTTTGGCCGAGTTACGACCTTCTGACAACAGCAGACGCGGCCGAGGAGTCACCCGGATGAGCACCACCCCCACCGATCGGTTGCGTGCCCTGTTGGAGCCACTGGCCGCGCAGGCGGGCCTGGACCTTGAGGACGTCAAGGTGAGCCAGGCCGGGAGCCGCCGGCAGGTGCAGATCGACGTGGACGCCGACGGTGGCGTGGATCTGGACGCGATCGCCGAGTTCAGCCGGGAGGTCGGGCAGGCCCTGGACGAGAGCGACCTGATGGGCAGCTCCGCGTACGTCCTCGAGGTCGGCTCCCCGGGCGTGGACCGCCCGCTCACCGAGCCCCGCCACTGGCGCCGCAACACCGGCCGCCTGGTCAAGGTCCAGCTGACCGAGGGCGGTGAGCTGGTCGCGCGGATCCTGGAGGGCGACGACACCGGCGCGCTGGTCGAGGTGCAGCCGGTCAAGGGCCGCGGCAAGCCGAAGGAGCGCCGCCTGGAGTTCGCCGAGGTGGCCAAGGCGCGGATCCAGGTGGAGTTCAACCGCAAGGAGGACGAGCAGCTGCTGTCCGAGGAAGACCCGGACGAGCTGGAGCTCGCCGAGGAAGAAGAGGAGGCGTAGCCGTGGACATCGACATGAGTGCCCTGCGTGGGCTGGTGACCGAGAAGAACATCCCGTTCGACCTGCTGGTCGAGTCGATCGAGTCGGCGCTCCTCATCGCGTACCACCGCACCGAGGGCTCGCGCCGGCGCGCCCGGGTGGAGCTGAACCGCAAGACCGGCCACGTCACGGTGTGGGCGCTGGAGGACCAGAGCGAGCTGGAGGAGGGTGCCGAGCCGCGCGAGTTCGACGACACCCCCAGCGGCTTCGGCCGGATCGCCGCCAGCACCGCCAAGCAGGTGATCCTGCAGCGCCTGCGCGACGCCGCCGACGACCAGACCTTCGGCGAGTACGCGGGCAAGGAGGGCGACATCGTCACCGGTGTCGTCCAGCAGGGCAACGACCCCAAGAACGTGCTGGTGGACATCGGCAAGCTGGAGGCGATCCTGCCCCCGCAGGAGCAGGTCCCCGGCGAGGACTACCGGCACGGCACCCGGCTGCGCAGCTACGTGGTGGCGGTCCGCCGCGGCGTCCGCGGCGCCTCGGTCACGCTCTCGCGCACCCACCCCAACCTGGTGAAGAAGCTCTTCGCCCTGGAGGTGCCGGAGATCGCCGACGGGTCGGTGGAGATCGCCGCGATCGCCCGCGAGGCCGGCCACCGCACCAAGATCGCGGTGCACTCGCGCCGTTCCGGCCTGAACGCCAAGGGCGCCTGCATCGGCCCGATGGGCGGCCGGGTCCGCAACGTGATGAACGAGCTGCACGGCGAGAAGATCGACATCGTCGACTGGTCCGAGGACCCGGCGGAGATGGTCGCCAACGCCCTGTCCCCCGCCCGGGTGACCAAGGTCGAGATCGTGGACCTGCAGCAGCGCTCCGCCCGGGTGATCGTGCCGGACTACCAGCTCTCGCTGGCGATCGGCAAGGAGGGCCAGAACGCCCGGTTGGCGGCCCGCCTCACCGGATGGCGGATCGACATCCGACCGGACACGGAGACCGCGGAAGAGCCCGCCCGCGGGGAATCCACCGCCGGGTAGCGACGTTGTCATCCGATAATCGCGGCCCCGCCGGATCCGGCGGGGCCGCGGTCAGTCCCTGCGGAGGGGTAGACTTGATGGTGTCCGGCCGGACGCATGTCCGCGCATGCCCTGAACGCACTTGCGTGGGCTGCCGCAAGCGAGCGGCCAAGCACGAGCTGTTGCGAGTCATCGCGGTGGCGGGCGCCTGCGTCCCCGATCCGCGGAGTTCGCTTCCAGGCCGGGGCGCGTACCTGCACCCCGACCCCGGCTGTCTCGACCTGGCGGTCCGCCGCCGGGCGTTCCCGCGGGCCTTCCGGCTCACGGGGCCGCTCGACACCGGGGCTCTGCGCGAGCAGGTCGTGGCCGGCCCGGACAGCACCTCGGCGTCCTGAGGACCCCGGGGGGAGAACCACCGTACAGAGCACGGCGCGCGCACTCCGGTGTACCGCGCCACCAGTCAGGTACCTCGCGAGATGGAAGTAGGTCGAGATTGCGATGAGCACTCGATGAGTACGCGATGAGTACGCCCATGAAGTAGCGACGGTCCGGCGGACAACGACCCCGGACTCATTAGACAGGAGCGAAGTGGCTAAGGTCCGGGTATACGAACTCGCCAAGGAACTGGGCTTGGAGAGCAAGGCCGTCATGGCCAAGCTGACCGAGCTGGGTGAGTTCGTCCGTTCGGCGTCCTCGACCATCGAGGCGCCGGTTGTGCGCAAGTTGACTGATGCTTTGGGAGCGACGCCGCCGTCCGGTGGCGCGTCCGCCAAGCCCGGCCCGCGGAAGCCCGCGGCGCCCCAGCCCACCGGCGGTGCCGGTGCGGCCGCACCCAAGCCGGGTGCCCCCACCCCGGGTCCGCGTCCCGCGGCCCCGCGTCCGACTCCGGCCGCCGCGGCTCCCGCCGCGCCCGCGCCGGCTGCCCCGCGTCCGGCGGGTGCGCCGACCCCGGGCCCGCGCCCGGCGCGTC